>NZ_QPFS01000023.1:0-45890 GCF_010906995.1 Rhodopseudomonas sp. WA056
ATCTTCCTCGGCGACGACGTCACCGACGAGACGGTATTTGCAATCATGCCGGATCTCGACGGGCTGGCGTTTTCGGTGGGGCGGCACAGCGAACTCACCGCCGGCCACTTCGACGAGCCGCGTGATGTTCGCAACTGGCTTGCCGGGCTGCTTGCGCCACCGCTTAGTTGAGTACGGTTCCGGACGAAAAACCCAACGAAACGCCTTGTTCCCGGAAAAGTTCCGAAGTTGCCATGGAACGATCACGATGAATGGATGTTAATCTCCGCAGCGTCGAACAGACGCACCAGGCAATGGGGAGTCGGAGGGAGACGTGAACCTGATCGTGGTTTCGAACCGAGTTGCCCGGGCGTCGGGGAACGAGCCGATGACGGGCGGATTGGCGGCAGCGCTGCTGCCGGTGGTGGAAAAATCCGGGGCGATATGGGTCGGGTCGAGCGGCCGGGTTCGTGACGGTGTCCATCGCGAACCATTTGCCGAGATCGAGCCGCTCGGCGTCGGCGCGCTCGCGATGCTCGATCTGCCTGCCGCACATTACGGCGGTTACTACGAGGGCTTCGCCAACTCCGCCTTGTGGCCTGCGCTGCATTCCCGCCCGGATCTGATCCGGGTCTCGCACGACGATTATCGCTCCTATCGCGAAGTCAACGCGTTCATGGCGCGGGCGCTGCTGCGCTTTCGCAAGCCGGACGCAGCCTTCTGGATCCAGGACTATCACTTTCTGGCGCTCGGCGCCGAGCTTCGCCGGCTCGGCGTCGATCATCCCCTCGGGTTCTTCCTGCATACGCCATGGCCGTCACGCGCCACCATCGGCTGCGTACCGCATCACCGCGAACTGATCGAGGCGATGCTGGCCTACGACCTGATCGGATTCCAGACCGAAGAGGATCGTGGCAATTTCCTCGGCTACGTCGCCTCCGAACTCGGCCTGAAGGTCGCCGATGGGGTGGTCTCGACCGCGCGCGGGGCGACCCGCTGCGAGGTGTTCGCGATCAGTATCGACGCCGGCGCATTCGCCCAGCAGGCCCAGAAGGCGATGACCCATCCGGAAGTGTCGCGCCTGCGCAAGAGTCTCAATGGTGAGAAGCTGGTGATCGGCGTCGATCGGCTCGACTATTCGAAGGGACTGATCAATCGGGTCAAGGCGTTCGACAAGATGCTGTCGGACCGGCCTGCATTGCTGCGGACGGTGTCGCTGCTGCAGATCGCGACGCCGTCGCGCGGGACCATCGAGGCTTACGGCAATCTGCAGGGCGATCTCGCCAAGCTGGTCAGCGACGTCAACGGCCGGCTCGGCGAGGTCGACTGGACCCCGATCCGCTATCTCAACAAGGGCTATCGCCAGAGCGTGCTGGCCGGGCTGTACCGGTCGGCGCAGGTCGGGCTGGTCACGCCGCTGCAGGACGGCATGAATCTGGTGGCGAAGGAATACGTCGCGGCGCAGAATCCGGTCGACCCGGGCGTACTGGTGCTGTCGAAGTTCGCCGGCGCCGCCAACGAGCTGGACACCGCCCTGCAGGTCAATCCGCACGACATCGACGGCATGTCGCGGGTGATCGCCGCCGCGCTTGCGATGCCGCTGACCGAGCGGCGGCTGCGCTGGGAGGCGATGATGGCCAGGCTGCGCGACAACAGCATCCAGCGCTGGTTCGGCGATTTCGTCGCGGCGCTGGAGCGGGCTCATGCCGGCAATCGCAGCGTCGGTCCGGTCCAGCTTGCCCCTCCGGCGCAGCCATCGACCATCATGCTGGCCGGCGGCTGGTCGCGCCGGTCACCCCGGGCTGCAGGCGGCGCGGTGCTTCAGTAAGGCGCCGGACTTCGGACGGCCGGGCTGCCGATCGGCCGTCGGCGGCCGGTCAGGCCCGGCGGTCGCCCGCCAGAAGCCGAATCCGGGAGGAATTTCCCCAGCGGGCGGCGCAATCGCTTGCCAAATCCGCTCGACGCGGTCATGAGAGGGCTACCCGGAGAGGTGGCCGAGTGGTTGAAGGCGCACGCCTGGAACGCGTGTGTGCGGGAAACCGTACCGTGGGTTCGAATCCCACTCTCTCCGCCAGTCATCCAAGAAGTCCGATAGTGCAACATTATCAAGGACTTCGCGATGAGCCCAAAATCCAAAACCACACCCGCCAACCACACCCATAGCCGGCGTCAGCTTGCGGCCCTCGCGACGCTGCTAGGGCTGATGCAGACCGCTTCGAAGCTCAGTGCCGAACTGGATGCGCTGGCGGATCAGGTCGGCGGCTCCCTGGAGCAGATAGCCGAAACGGCTGGCGTGCCTTTCTGCGAGGTGCACCAAGCCTACGCGGGTCTTCCTCAAACGCGCCGGAAGCCGAGAGCGGCTGTGAAAGCTCCGGGCGCTCCGAAGGCCCCCAGGGCCCGAAGAAAGGCATAGGGTCGCCCCAAAGCGGCCAAGGACCACCAGGGCCTCGTGGGCTTTCCACGGGGCCTTTTTCTTTGTCTCGCCGTACTTCGATCGATGTAACCCAATAAACACACCTGGAACGAGACGCCGCACGCACTTCGGTTTGAGAAAACAACCGATCGGCACCCATCAAGGGCAGTCCGACCGGTCGAAGTCTTTAGGTGTGGTGCGCCTCTTAGGCCGCTTAATGCTTCACGAGGTAGCTCTTTGCCCCTCTGCCGCGCCCCTCGGTCTGGTAGGTCACGCCAAGCTCGGCGAGGCGGCTCGCAAGTCCGCTATCAGGGCAATTCAGGTCCTCTCTGATCTTCTTAAGGGCGCTGGGGATGCCGATGTCACTGAGCACCTTTCGCAAGGACCAAGTCCCAGGGCCGCGCATCTCCATGTGCAGAGCCAAGGCTTCAGCGTTGGAGCCTTTACGCGGCCTCCGCACCTTCGGTCCATCCATCTGGAAATCCCAATCAGCGACCTTCAGGTCTGGAAGGTCTGCTTGGATGTTCTTCAGCACCTCATCGCCATCTATGTCCTTCGGCAAGACAATGAACACGTCTGCCGGCGGACAGTTGCCGTGCTCATCGGTGACGCGGCGGAGCCGAATGCGGCCGATTGCCTGGATGATCGAGACTGAAAGCTGGCGCTGCCTCATCGCGCGATGGACGTTGCGGTGTGCCTTCCATTTAGGGTCGGCAAGCCACTCGTCGCCCTTGAAGCCCTGGAAGGCGAAGAACGTGTTGGTGGACCACACTTGATCCCGGTACGGCATACCAAAGATCACGGCTGTATCGCAGTCCTGCCATTCGTTGCTTCCGTCCACTGCCCCCCAATGCCCAAATGAGAAGGGGCCGGGTTGACCGTTGGCGTTCTTCGGCAAGAAGCTCGCAGCGGGCGAACGGTTACCCTTGTGAAGACAGAGGAACACTGAGCGATCAGGGCCTAACTTTTGCTCCAGGTCCGCAAGCAAACGCGGAAAGCGCTTGCTGAAGTTGGCAATCATCGAACGCTTGCCCAGGCTGGGCGCTCTCGCCACGTGCAGGGTCACGTTGCGGTAGCTTCGGACCCGGCTAGGTGTCTGAATGCGTTGTGCGCGGCGTTCAAACAGGTCCCACAGAAGGTCAGAACGGGCGGTAGCATCAAGCACCACCGGTCCAGGAGCATCTAAGGGCACAGCCAAAGCGGCAGAGTGAAGCGCGTGCTCTCCTCCCGTCTTGGCGTAGTAGGTCCATTGGTCGTACAGGGCTTGGGAGCCGTCCAAGGTCTTTTCGACGCATTGTCGAATACGCTTGCGAGCGTCACCGTCCTCAGCTTTGGCGCCAAGGCGATCAAACTCCACTTGTCGGAGAGCAACTTTCAGAGGGCCAAAGTCAACCAGAGGAGCGTCGCCGTGGTTGATCCCCTCCGCCCATAGGCCACGGGAGAACCCGTCCTCGGCACTGGCGTGCTGAGAATGATTGTCCAAGTTCATCTTCAGCACGTGTAAGGCCCACTGCTCTGTGGGGAACTCCCGCTCCATCTCAGGTGTGATGTACCTCAGCACTTCAGCCAGATCGGATGATGTAACCTTGGAGCTAGTCACGACGTTCGCCAGTGCCTCATCAACAATGGTCAGAAGGCGCTCTCCACCTCTCCAGGTCATGAAGCTGTCCCACCGGCTACCACGAGCAGACGATGCGTTGAGGTAAGCTTGGTGCGGGATGACGATGGTGTCGTGAGAGAACAGCACGTCCGGCGACTTTGGATCGGACGAATGGTGCGCTATGGCGACGGCACCGCCAGCATAGCTATTGATGGCCTTGGCGATCTTCTCAGCATCTTCAATGAGCCGCGTGACGATAACGGAGCCTACAGGGCTTTGAAGCCCCTTAGAGGCTCTATTGCGCTTTGCCTGCATCGCGGCAAAAACGCAGGCACCAGTCGTCTTGCCTGAGCCTGTTGCCGGCTGGAGAATGCGCCAAGGCGCTTGAACACCATTCACAGCATCATCAATGGCACTGTTGAATGTCTCTGCCATGATCGTCCAAAGCTGCTCTAGCGGTTGAGATGAGCAAAGGCCGTAGTCAGCAGTCCAGAGTTCCTTCATCCGTTTGGTGAACTCTTGCGGTGGCACGAGGGCATAGCCGTGCTCGTGCAGACCGATAGTGGTTTGCATTAAGAAACCTTGTCTTTGTTGGTGAAGATGCCGCGATAGGTCCAAGCCGCTCTGAGGGCGGCGACCACGGCGAAGAAAGCACCCCTTTAAGTCCCTAAAAGAATACTTAGGAGGTTTTCGGGGTGCATTAATGGTCAAAGCGTAGGAGGCATGAAGCCGCCCGAATGCTCCTGAGGAGCCCTGCCGGCCTGCTAGGCTGCGCCAACGCCATCAACGACATTTGCTTTGATGATGGTTGGTGCCCCCCCGGAACGGCTGTTAAGCCATCCCTCCGATGTCGAGACAGAGCCTGTCCTAGCCCTTCCCAGCCTTCTTAGGCTTGGTCCACAGCCCCTTAATCGCCTCGTCTGAGAGGTGCTTCATGATCGTTCCCGCGTGCTGGGGAAACTCGCCCAGCATGTGCGACCGGACTTGGCGAACCACCTCAGGGCTGTCAGAGCCCCAAAGAGCCGATAGGTACTTGTGGAACGCTCCGCGCTCAGAGACGTTCGCTAGGCTGTTGCTGATCTGGTTATAGATCGCTTCCTCACCGGCCAACCGCCGCGTGGTGCCAGCCTTGAAGCCCTCAGCGTGCCGAATGGCTTTGCCTCCAGCGACAGCCTCGGCATAGATCGCCTCTGCCGCGTCCTTCGGTTCCTTGAATACGTGAGGACTTTCCGGAAGCACGAATGGTGCGTCCGCCTGAGGAGCTTCCGCGCTTGGTTGCGTCGGTGCTTCGGTGCTATCGGCTTCAGGGACCGCCCGGAGCTTCTTCAGGGCGTTGGCTGCGCTGATCAGTTCGCTGGCTCGCTTACCCATCGCAGGGTTGCGAACCTCTCCGAGACCTCCCACGCTGTCGATCAACGGACTGACAGCCGCCTCAGCCTCAGCCTGATTGCTGCCCAGGCCCTTCTGGCGAAGGTCAGCCATCTGCTGGAGCCCCTTGGCGAGCTTCTGAGTAGCCTTGAACACATCCTCCATCTTCACCTGTGGGGTGTCCTGAGGTGCGCTCGCTTCCTCGTACTGCTGCCTCATTTGGTCCGCCCATTGACGGTCCTTCACGACCTGCTTTCCGGCCTTGATGGCATCTTGCAGGGTCGTGTCAGGCGGCTCAGGGGCCGGAGGTTTGGCTTGCTCTGCGAGCTTTCGGAGGAGAGGCAGGGCTTCCTTCGCGGTCTGCTGTTGCTTGTCCTTTTGGAGCTTCGCGACGATCTTCGCGATACCTGGCTCTACGATGTCCGGCTTGAACTTCTGCGGAGGTTCGGGGATTGGTCCCCAGGGCTGAGGCGTCGTCAGGCTGTTCTGCGGGACCACCTTCGGTCCTGTAGGGCTCTGGTTGAGAGGCTGAGCCCCCCGGATCGCTGTGGTGGCGTCACCGAACTTCTCAGCGAAGGTCTTGGCCGGCGAGGCGAGACCCAACGCCCTATCGACGGCTTTGAGGCCCTTGTAAGCCGCAAGCGCGCTCGCAAGCCCTCCCATGGCCTCCGGAACGTGAGAGGTGATCATGCCAAGATCGACGTTACCCGCCACGGCACCAGCAACGGCACCGAGCTTGGTGGCATCTCTCACGAGAGGCCAAGCGGCTTTCCTGACGATTTGGTGCCCACCTCCGGAGAACCTTCCTTCGGCTTCATTGAAGGTTCCGTACTTCGTCAGCTTCTGAAGGGCCGACGCCTGCCTGACGAGGTCCGACAGTTGAGGGTTGCCCTCAGCATCCACCGCCTTCAGGTCACGCTCGGAGATGGCGCCGCCGCTCTTGGCGCGCTCAATGGCGCTCACAGCCTCGTGGGAGGCGTTGCGGACGGTCGAGGCTACATCGCCTAGCTCGCGCCGCACGTCGCCCATGGCAGCCGCAGTGGCCTCATAGCCTGCCTTAGGATCGACCAGCTTGTCGGTGCCTCCAGCGGCCTCAAGCACACGGTTAGCGGCTCGGGTCGTGGCCTCGCTGGAAGACTGATCTCGCATCCGGGAAGCGGTGATGGTCTCCTTCACGCCCTTGGGGGCGGCAAAGATGCTTCCGCCGACACCGCCCAGGACGCCAGCACCAAGGATCGTTTGCGTGTCGAAGGGGACTTCCGTGCCCCGGTTCGCCATGCCCTGAGAGACCGCATCCTGGGCCGCGCTGGTGGCGCCTTCCACAACCCCAGCCTTGGCGACGTTTCCGGCCGCCTGCGCTGCGCCAGTAATGCCCGTCCCAGCAACCTTGCCTGGATTGACGATGACGTTGGTGCCGATCTTGTTGAGGGCGGATTGCACCAGCGTTGACTGCAAGCCGCTGAGCTTGTCGTCAGCAGTCGGCTCTGCGTTGGCATCGCCTGTACGGGCGGACGCGCGGCGCTGTGCCTCGTTGCCAGCCGTCCGAGAGCCGAAGGTGGCAAGGCCGGTCAGGTACTGTCCGACAGGACCGAGGCGGCGCGATGCGACACCGCCGACGACGTCCAGGGCGAGGCCGGGAGCCTGCTCCAGTGCCGCGCGAGGAAGGGACGACCAGTCGAGACCCAGGGTGTGGTTCGCCGCCCCGTCGTCCGGGTGCATGAACTGCTGAGTGGCAGACTTGTAGTTCGGGTTTGCCTTCGCGGCATCCTTGCTCAGGATGGCATCGCCAGCGTCCTTGCTGACGTATTCCCGAACAGTCTTGCCAACGCCCGAAACAAGGTCGGACACACCCTGACCGAGCGCTCCAGAGATGGACGTGTCTTTTTTCTGGCTGTTCGTCTTGACGTTCTGCGCGTACCACTGTTGCGCGCCAGTGATAGCAGTAGTCTCATCGGGCGCATCAATGTCGATCTCGTGACCGTCAGGAGCTTGGATCGTGTAAACGGGCATTTAGCCTCATTGGTTGTTGGTCGATTGCCGGACCAAAGCAGGAGGTTCGGATAGCCATCAGCAGGGCCACGCCTCTGAGGGCGTCAGGAGTCCCAGGAAGCGCGCGGCACCCCACGGGCAGGCAAAGGAGCGCAAGACCGCTTACGCTCTCCTGAGCCCTCCCAGCGCCTTCTAGGACTCGCCTAGCGGCTAAACCTCGGTGCTGGTCCATCAATAGGGTTAGTCGTTACCCTACTTAAACATGGGATAGGGGTGGCCTCCTGCCCCGTTCCCTAGGCCGGTCATCATTTCAACGGATGAGGCTGGGTTGGTGAACAGCTTGAAGATGGAGCTACCCGCACCAAGCGCGGAAGCAATAGTGCTCCAGGTGCTAGGCGTCGAAGTCGTCTTCCCCTGGCTCTCACCGCCCCAGTTGCCGCTGCCCACAACGTTCCAGAAGTTGGCAAGGTTGTTCGCCGCAGCGTTGTTGCCGTACTCGGTCTTGGCCCTCTCGTTGTCGATCGCCAATTGCAGTGCGGATTGGAGACCGCTGCCGCCTGCCGTCGCGAGTTGGAACAGATTGCCGAGCTGAGACACGCCGCTGTTGAGAGCGTTGGTGCCAGCGCTGAGGGCTCCGGTGCCGGCGCCGGCCGCTCCAGTGAGCGCACCAAGCCTGCTGGCGTTGTCCGCCTGTCGGCCGTTCTCGGCGAGCGAGAGACCCTGATTGAACAGGTTGCCCCGGATCGTCGCGCTGGTGTCAGCGGTCTTGTCGGCGAGGCCGCGAGCCAGCACGCCTTCAGCGAGGGCGCTCTTACTGCTCATCGTGTTGCCACTGAGCGCGCTGGAGCGCGCCAACTGCGGCATGGCCTGCTCGGTCACCTGTCGCGTCGCGTCGCGCATCGCGGACTGCACCATGCCGTCAACGGCAGGGTTGTTCGCGTAGGCGGTCGCGGCTGCAAGGTTGCTGTCGGTGCCTCCAGAGGGCGAATAGCCAGTGAGGCCGCTCAGGGCCGAGGTAAGGGCACCAGAGCCCGCGTTAGCCGCCGTGGTGCCAGCATTGGTGGCGGTCGTGGCGCTGGACGTGTCGCTGCCAGCCCCGATCATCTGTCGGAACGTCGCAAGCTGCTCCGGGGTCATTTGAGCGACTTGCTCGCCGGAGTAGGTGTTGCCGTTGGCCTTAGCGAGGTTCGTCTGTGCCTGATCCCAGGCTTGCTTCAGATAGGGCTGCTGTGCCTGCCACGGAGCCGTGGTGCTGGAGGTCTCCTGAGTTGACGATGTGGACACTAAGCGGCGCTCCGGCCGGTCAGGGGCCTACTGCGGAAGAGACGGCGAACCTTGTCGTCGGTGCACGGTAGATCGGCGAAGGGCTCAAAGCCGAACAGCGCCGCGAACTCCTCCCATTCTGTGTCATTCGTGCTCGGCTCGATGCAGTACAGCGGCGCATCGGGAAATGAAATGCGAAGGGCGAACAGCCGTTGCACCAGCGTCGCTATGGCACCGAGACCTAGCGCACGCTCGTTGTGAAGGGCGACCAGGAGGTGGCATCCGCCATCCTCGGTCACGTGTTCCTCCAGCGTCAGGGCGTATTCGGCATGGTTGGACAGGAGATGGAGAGCGCGAAGGGTGGGCGTGTGGTTTGCAGTGATCATGCGGCCTTTCGGGGCGTGGTGTTGGTGCTGGTGTTGTGGGTGATGGTCGGCCAATTGGCGTCGATCGGGGAGCCTTCGGCATCCGCAGGTAGCTGGTGCCTTCAGCGGGAACGTGAAGCCGCTCTGACGCTACTCGGATGGCTCGTAAGTACGCGGCCTCATCAGGCCCCGCGCGCCCCTGAAGGCTCTGGAAGCCCTTAGCAAGCTCGGTGATGTCGGCTGCGCCCCATCCGTTGCCTATGGCACGGCCAAGGGTGACACGCTCCGGGAAGCTCCCGCAGATGGAGCGCAGATAGCGATACTCGGCACGAAGGCCGGGATGATGAATGGTCATTTGGCTGGTTGTTGCTGGTGTGTTGGCACAGGCGCGTCCAGGCACGCTAAGGCCTCCGGCGGCGCGAAAGGTCTCGTGCTGGAAGCGCGCACTAGGACGGCCGAGAGCCGCTTCCCTGTACAGGGGGACGAGTATCCGGCTAGGCGGCTGAAGATGCTGGCTAACGGCCTGCTTAAGCGGTCTGGAGGGTCGTGGCGGCTTGCGCTCCGGATGGCCTGCCTGGAGGGCACCAAGGCCGCTTCCCTGTACAGGAGGACGCTCATTCGCGTAACCCTCTGTCAGGCCAAGCCCAATGCAGGACAGTGATGCGTAAGAAACAGCATAAGACGTGCCCGCGATGCGGACGTGAGGCACCACTGACCATGGAACTCCCGGACGTGAAGGAGGGAAGCAACTGGCTAGTTTATCAGTGTTCATGTGGGCACGCCGAAGGCGGTTCGCCGATCCTACCCCTCGCGTGGAAGATTGATCTGGCAGCTAAGGCCCTCGCAACCGATCATAGTCGATCGACGGGGCTACATGGAGGCTGAAGCAGCATCTAGGCCGCCTTCCGTGTGTAGGTGGCCCCGCTTTCGCGTAACCCACTGCCGAAGCGAACCTATTGGGTGATTTAGGCGTCCTGATCGGGATGTTGAGGAGAGTTCATAGGTGGACTGACGCGCAGTTAGCTTGTTTCGCGCGCGCATGGGGGACCCGCCGCCGATCGCCAATTGGCAGAGGGACCCTTGAGCATCTGCGCGACCCGGAGGGACCCGTCGTCAGAATTTGCCAGCCCGGAGGGACCCTATTCGCCCCGAGCACGGACCGGGGGACCCACGGACTTTCACACACCGATTTCATCTAACAACAACGGCGGGTTTAAGCCCGGTTTTTGAAATCCATTTTGGGGGAGTTTTGCCAAATCCAGAGGCGCGGAGGGACCCTAAAGGCCGTTGCGGCTCCGCCGTCCGGAGAAGGCAGGCAGGTCACCCAGGCGCTCAGCCGCCAGCGCAGGCGCTCGGTGACCGATCAACCCCGATTGGAAATCGGTCGATCGCTTCCGGACATTAGCCAAACCAGACAGCTGCACCGAGAGCGGCAAGGCTTCCGAGGCATAGCGTCCGGTCCTGGACCAAAGCGGACACGATGAGAGCCACTGCGGTGATTGGGATGAGCACGCGCGTTCTCGCAGTGTGGTGCGAAGTCTTCGCGATGGTTCTGAAGCAGCATCTAGGCCGCTTCCCTGTACAGGAGGACGCTCATTCGCGTAACCCACTGATCTAAGCAGCTTTAGGGAGCCTTTTCAGCATCCGCTGCACCGCTGTTGGGTGCCACTGACCACCACGCGGAGCGTTGATGCCCTGCCGGTTGAGTTCGTCGGTGATGGCGCGGACGGTCGAGATGCCTGAGCGGCGGAAGTCCTCAATGATGCCGTTGAGGTCCGTTGCGCGCTGCTGCGCCTTCTGTTTGATCCGTGCCACCGCCTCGGCATTGCCCGTCTGCTTGCCTCGGAGGGCTCGTGCGCCGTTCGGGTTGCCCAGCTTCGCACCCCGCGCCTTAGCGGCTGCAAGGGCCTTTTTGGTTCTCTCTCCAATCAGGCCCGCTTCTAGCTCAGCCACAGCGGCCATCTGAGTAAGAAGGAACTTTCCCATTGGGCCGGGCGGCACGCTGGGCAGGTCACAGAAGATTAATTCGACATCACTCGCTACCAGAGACCGCAGAAGGTCCACGTTTCTGGTGAGGCGATCGAGCTTGGCGAAGACCAGCTTGGCGCCAATAGCCTTGGCGTGCGAGAGCGCGGCGGCGAGCTTGGGCCGATCCGACTTCCGGCCGCTCTCGGTCTCGACATACTCAGCCACCAGCGTCCACCGACCACCGTTGAGGTAGCTGGAGACGGCCTCGCGCTGCGCTTCGATCCCAAGGCCGCTTCGACCCTGCTTATCCGTCGAGACGCGCAGATAGGAGACGAACTTTCCTGAGGCCATGACCAAAATTCCCTGCACCACAAATCGATCTAACGGACGTTAGGTCAATTTGAGCACAAGCAGAACGTGCGTTTTGGAATCGCAGGGATTCCGTTTTGCATGGCTACAGCAACGGACCATCCTATTTGCCGATCGAATCAGGTCGGGGGGGTTCTCTTGATGGGTTATCAGCCGGTGCAGAGCACGGAGCCGGACTTCTTTGAGGCGCTGGTTGATGATCTCTCGGGCATATGGGACCTGGAGGGCCTGCCAGAGTGGATACCGTGCACAGACAGCTATCTCCTTCGTGGTCTACCGACGACGGCTGAGCGTGTGAAATGGCTGCGAAAGGCCAAGGCTGAGATCGTTCGTCGTCGAATACAGGAGCGAGTGGATGAGATAGCGGAAGCGTACGAAAACGAAGATGCCGTCATGGTGGATGTGCTGGTGGGTGCCTTCCCCAAAGACCTGGAGCTTCATAAGAGCTTAAGTGCCGCGCAACGGCAGATGTGGAATGACAAGGCGGCGCTTGCCGCTAGGGGACGAAGCGGAGAGTTGTCGGCCCGGGAGCCGCTAGTCTATTTCATCGCCTGTGGAGACGATCTGATAAAGATTGGACACACAACCGATCTAGCAAGCCGCCTGCGGGCGCTCCGGACTGGAACGCCGAAAGCGCTTCGCGTTCTTTGCCTCATCCCTGGATCGCGCGATTTAGAACAAGCATTGCATCGCAAATTCGCATCGCATCGTGTTGGAAGAGAATGGTTCTCCCCATGCACTGCTATCACTGACTTCATTTCGAAAAGTCAGGCCGAAGATATATGACGCGGGCCGCCGAGGAGCCTTACGCCGTTGCAAAGGGCTACGTGCAGTCAGCCTATGCTATGATGAGCAACCCCTGTCGGTTGCAGACGGTCGATGACACTAGCCTGTTCATGGGCTTCCACATGCTGTGCGGCTTCGCTGTGGAGCTCTACTTGAAAGCTTACCTTCTGCATAAGGGGCACAGCGAGGGCTCACTCAGAGGCCGTAACGTAAGGCATGACCTCATCAAGCTCCATGCGATGTGCGTATCGGAGGGGCTGTATTGCAGTGGCGCGGACATGCTGGTCGGTCTTTTGGCGAAGCACCACAGAGATTTTAGCTTTCGCTACATGCAACGCGAGGCGATATATCATGCTGCCGATTTGTGCTCGGTCTTCTCTGCTTTTTCTCACCTAGACCGGGCAGTTGACAGCGCCATAGGAGCTAGTGCGTCGCGAGGGGGACGCTCATCCGGTCGCTGGGATTTTCCGATGGATGGCTATTGGCGTCTCCCGGGAGCGCCTGTGCCCGGATCGTAAATAGAGTACGTAGGATGTTTCGGCGATAGGAGGAATACACTTGCAGTCAAACGGAAAGAGTAAGCATTAGGCAAGCGACTAGAGTTGTGACAGCCTTAGTGCTTTCTGGGGGCTGTGATGGCTGATGATTTGGTTGAATTGCTGACACCCACGCTCATGGTGACGCAGGTTTTGGATGATTTACCTCTCTCGATAGCGCGCTTCTCCTTCGGTTTGAGAGGCGTCTTCGAAAAGGAGGGGTTTCATTCGTTTCACGCTCGCCTGCATCACATTCGGCACCGCTTTGGGCAGCGAACGCAAGCATATGGTCGCGACAAGTTCGTCACGCCAATTCATAATGATACATTGACAGGTGAGCATTGTGCTTGGTTCCTATCGCAGGAGCGGCCGTTAATTGTCGACGGGGCACTCAATCTCGTGCCGCAGAGTGTCCAAATCACCCGTGGCTCTCGGGTTATTGTAGCCACCGTGGTTCACCTAGTGCGGCCTCAAACTTTGGGATTTCTCCCGCGAGCGATCCAAATACTCCACCTTGAAGCGCCGTCTGATCCAGAGGTCCCGTTTGTGCGGCTGGCAGGTGCCTATCGCTACGTCAATGAGGGGCAGTCACCATAGCGCCGATGGCCTTCATAACCTCCGGTCCATAGTCAACCCGATTGATAACCTTCCGCAAATCCACTCGCTGCCCGGTCGAATAGACACCATAGGTGATGTCGCCGCTGCGGTCGTGACCGATGAGCAGCTTCACGGTGCTCTCCGGGACTTCCAGGCCCTCCATCAAGTCAGTGAATGTCTTGCGAAGGGCGTGGAAGTCCTCAAAGCGCTCTTTGACACCTACTTCCTTGCGGAAGCGGCCATACGCCTTGCTGACGTTCCAGGAGCGCTTGCGGTCAGGACCACCCGGCGCCAGTCCCTCAAATAGATAATCCTGCGCCGGCCCTTGCAGGCGTCGTTCAATGATCGGCACGGCGAGAGGATGAAGCGGGACCTTGCGAGATGCCGCCTCGGTCTTGCCTTCCCGAATGAAGAACCAATAGCCGTCGTCCAGCTTCTCTATGTCGGCCTTCTTCAGAGAGCAGAGTTCGTCCAAGCGCGCGCCATGGAGCAGGGCTAGCCGCGTCAGGTCTGCTAAGATGGTCGAATAGCGTGGTGTGCGGTGCCGTCCTTTGAGGAGCTTAAGCACCTTCTCATTGCTCAGCCCCTTTCGAGATGCGGCCTTTCTGATCCCGCGCGGCTTCCGGCCGACGCCGTGGCCTCTCCAGGGATTGTCATGATCCGATGCGGCTGTGAGCCCTCTGCTCGCCAGCCACGTCCATAGGGAGGCGAGGGAGGATAGGTGCCGCTGGATTGTCTTGGCCGACAGCTTTTCGTCTCGCAGGACTTGGACGTAGTCGCCCGCCTTTCGGCGGTCAGTGCCTGGGATCGACATGAAATCCCCGGCCCAGGCGAGATACCGCTTTATGGCTGCCAAATGCTGCGCCTTGGTCTGCTCAGTGCCGTTGCAGATGGTCAACCACGTTGGGTAGTGGTCCCGCATCAACGTGGCGTCGCCCGTCGCGAGGCTTCGAAACAGCCGCTCAGCTTCAGGACCTTGGGCTTCCAGCAGAGCTTGCGCTTCGTGATTGACAACCTCCAGCAGTTCTTCGGCCGCTGTGCTCTCCTGGTCATGGAAGGCGAGGTATTCATTGCCGACAGAGGAAAATGCCTCCCGGAAGGCTATGGCGCTTTCGATCGCTGCGGCGAGGGGGTCTGTGCGGCCTTGCTCTACAAGCTTGATCCGCCTTTTGAACTCGGCAACGTGCTGGTGCTTCAGCCTGTTGGCCTCTGTAAGGCTCTCGGTGCCAAGGGACTTGATGAAGCGTGGCTTCCCCTGGAGCGCTGCGCGGAGCGGCTTAGGTATCTCGACAACCACCCTCCAGGTGTTGCCCTTCTTCTGAAGATACTTCGTGTCCGCCATCAAACCACACCCGAAAACCACACCTTGCTATCCTCGAAAGGCGTGATAAACAAGGCATTGTTGGTCTTCTGATGTTTGTGGGTGAGGTTCCCACTCTCTCCGCCAGACCTGACCGAAATGTCGCGGTCGGTATTTCGGTGCGTTCCAAGAACAGCAAAATCGACGCGAAACGGCTTCACCGAAGTCGCTGCACCGAACCTCGGGTCGATCTCATCGCCGAGCTTTGTTCTTGATCGACCTATGGCAAGCCGCCCGGCCGCAATGCCGGCAATGGAAACGGTGCCGGACGCGCGGCCGCCTCAGCGCTGGAGAGGACGGCGGATGAATGGGCCGAGCCCATATTGGCTCCACCTGGCCTGGGCGCTAATCGCTGCGCTGAAGAGACCGGCGACTGAGCCGCGTGCCGAAACGTCGAGCGAACAGGCGGCGCGGGTTCGCTCTGCAAGGCGGACGAAGGTGTCCGAGGGAAAGTATCCATCCGTCGCCGCCGGCACCACCCAGCCCTCGTCGTAGCTCGCCATCAACTGACTCATCTCGGCAGTTTCTTCGCACAACACCAATTCCAACTGTGCGAACCCGCCCGAGTCGGCGGCGAATGCCGACGCGAGCGACTGGAGCGCGGCACAGGCGCTGCCCTGTGGCGCGTCGCGGTGCGCGGAAATCACCACGATGACTGGCTGCCGGCGCGGCTCAGGGCTCTTCATGATCAGTGCGGGCTCCGGCGCCCGCGGCCGGCCGAACCGGTGAGCGATCCGCGGATAGCGCCCCGCGCAGATCACGGTATCGTCGAAGACAGGCGGCACTCTGAGCGTAGCGGCACGTATCGTCGGATCGGCTTCGCAGTAGCTTTGCGGCAGCGATGCCGTCTCCAGCGGGGTCTGCGCGGTGGTCAGGATCCAGGCCTGATCGAACACGAAGCTCTCGGGAAGATCGGGACAGGCAAGACTCAGCTTGCGCCATACCTGCAGCAGAGCGTGCGTCGCCTCGGTCGGGCGAAACACCATCACCCGTGGGTCCACGACGCCGTTCGCGCGCCGATGAAACGCCAAGTCGCAATCGAGCGCCTGCGCCAGAACCGGGTATCGCTTCACCGAGACGTCTGGCGCCAACCACAGCAGCGGCAGATCCCGCTCGTCGAGCTGGTCGATAATGAAATCGATCTTCCAGGTGCCGTAACCGACCTCTGCGCGCGGCAGCTCGGCGACCATTCCCGTCAGCCCGAACAGGTCGATTTCCGACCGCAGCCGCGCCAGCGTGTCATCGGGTTGCGTCCCGGCCAGGCAGCAGGACGCCAGCACGATGCCATCGGGTCGGTAGATGCCGGTCTGCGGTGCGAGCGATCTGCGACCGCCCCACCAGAATTGATGCGGCGAGGCGGCTCCGTCGGTCCCGATCACGCCGTGCGCTTTGAGCCTCGCCTTGAGCGGGTCGAATGCAGGGCTGGCGCCCGTGGGAATAACGACGACCGACGTCTCGTCCAGTGAGTCGACCAGCGTTTCGGCGCGAAGCGCGTCGATCGGCTCCGGCACGATCACCAGTGTGCCCGGCGCCACGGTCGTGGTGGCCTTGTCCCAAAAGACCGTCCCGGTGCAGCGCTCCGCGAGCTGCCGGAGGCGCGCACGCTGTGCTTCACCCAGACGAGGCATCGCGGAGTAGGAAGGCAACTCATTCACAAGGATCATCGCCGAGTCTTTCAGACTATGTCGACAATGGTACGGCCGAACGCTCGATTTCGGGCGGCGATGTTGTGGAGCGAGCCATCGTTCGACGACGATCACTTCGATTCGTTGCTGGGTTTGTCTGTCGTATTTCTGGTCGTTACCACGTCTGCGCTGAACGCAACCCGCGCTCACTGCGTCACGACATAATGCATGACTGATCCTTTCTCTTAACTATCGATCGGTGCATCTGCGATAGCGTCGACGACGTCGAATCGGAAAGTAGTCCCGAGTGCCGCGCGAGACAGTGATCGCAACGATGAGAACGATCTGGAGCGACCGGTCCGGTCGCAGACGCGGACGGTGGATGACGTTCGATGGATTTCAGTGGTGGTTCCGTCACCGCTCGTTCGTCGTCGCCACGGTCGACGTTTCAGGTTACGCCAACGCTCCTGCGCGGCACCTTGGAGTCGGCAAATATTGCCGCCGACCCGGCAAAATATTCCGCCTAAGTCATTGGTCAATCGATGAAATTCGTCCGCCTGGTTTCGCCCGCGAGCCCGTTTCAATCTTCGACGCCGTCATAAGCTCGGCACAACGGGTCGGGAGATAGGAATGGCCTATGCGCTCGATATCAGCATTCCGGTCGAGGTCGCACAGCAGATGACCTCGCCTGCGATCGACATGCCGATCACCGGCGCGCGCCCGCGCGACGAAGACGACGAACTGCTCGATAGGCTCGCGAACGACGACGAGGGCGCGTTTCGCCGTCTCGTCGAGCGCCACATCGATCGAGCTTTCAGCGTTGCGCTGCGGATCCTGGGCAATCGTGACGATGCCGAGGACGTCGTGCAGGACACCATGCTGAAGGTCTGGACGCGGCGCGGACAGTGGGAGTACGGCCGCGCCAAATTTTCCACCTGGCTTTATCGCGTCGTTACCAATCGCTGCATCGACCTGCATCGCCAGCCGCGCACCGACAATGTCGACGCCGTGCCCGAGCCTGCGGACACCCAGCCCGACGCGGTCTCGGCGATCCAGCGCGACGAAGTCACGATCCTGCTGGAGCGCGCGATGCAGCAACTCCCCGAGCAGCAGCGCATCGCGGTGATCCTGTCGTACCACGAGAACATGAGCAATCGCGAGATCGCCGACGTGATGGAGACCACGGTGTCCGCAGTGGAGTCGCTGCTCAAGCGCGGCCGACAGCAACTACGCGATCTGCTGCGCCGGAACGAGCGCGACATCCGGCACATCTTCACCGATTACTAACCATACGCCGTCTGCCGTCATCGCCGTCCGCCTGATCGGCGGGTGTCCGTCCGTTGTACGCAGCGGACGAGGGGCGCCCCGCGTCCGGGATTGTCCCCGACAGGCGGCAGGCGCCGCCGCATCATTCGAAGGAACGAGCAGATGCCCGTCATCTCCACCAATACAGCCGCCAACACCGCGGTGCGTTTCCTCAACGTCAACTCCGCACAGGAGTCGAGCTCGCTGGCAAAGCTGTCGAGCGGGTCGCGGATCAACAAGGCGTCCGACGACGCCGCAGGCCTCGCGATCTCGACCCGAATCTCTTCCGACATCACCACGCTGCAGCAGGCCGCCACCAACGCCTCGCAGGCCACCTCGATCCTGCAGACGGCCGACGGCGGCGCCTCCAACATCAGCGACATCCTGGCGCGCATGAAATCGCTGGCGACCCAGGCGTCGTCCGGCAACGTCACCGATGACAGCCGCGGCTACATCCAGTCGGAATTCTCGCAGTTGATCTCGCAGATCGACAGCATCGCCAGCGGCACCCGTTACAGCGGCACCAGTCTGCTCAACGGTGACTTCACCACCACCTCGATCATGGTCGGCACCTCGACCACGGACACCATCTCGGTGTCGCTCAGCGACCTCACTTCTACGACGCTCGGCGTCAACGCGCTGAGCGTGGCTACCCAGGCCGGCGCCACCACGGCGCTGACCGCGCTCGACGCCGCGATCGACACCGTGTCCTCGGCGCGGGCCTCGATCGGTGCGCTGGAGTCGCGCTTCAATTTTTCGTCGGACTCGATCTCGACCCAATCGGAGAACCTCGAGGCCGCCAATTCGGCGATCGCCGACGTCGACATCGCCTCCGAGCAGGCCAAGCTGGCTTCGGCCGAAGTCAAGGTCCAGGCCGCGGTCGCCGCCGAATCCGCAGCCAACCAGATGCCCCAGTATCTGCTCAAGCTGCTCAACTGATCGCAGCTCCACGACCGAAAGCGGACCGCCCGGTGCGGTCCGCTTCACTCCAGCGGAGCATCATCGCATGACATCCGTCAGCAGCAGCACCAGCAGCGCCGCTTCGATCGCCAACTCCGCCACCATCACCACCACCGGGACCCGCAACTCGACCAGCATCAATTGGGACACGCTGATCGAAGCCGCTGTCGGCGCCAAAACCGCGCGGGCGGACAGCATCGAAACCAAGATCACCGCCAACGAGGCCAAGGTCACGGCCTATCAGGAGCTCCAGGGTCTCCTGGACACGCTGGCGACCAACACCAAGAGTCTCGCCAGCTCGATCATCAATTCGCTGTCCGGCAGCGCGTTCGCCGCGCGCGCCGCCACCATCAGCACGACCGGCGACGTTTCCGCCAGCTCGGTGTTGTCGATGTCGATCGACGACGGTGCGGTGACCGGCGATCACACGCTGACCATCACTCAGGTCGCGACCGCCCACAAGGTGCTCGGCGGCAGCGTCGCCGACAAGACAGAAGCTCTCGGCTACAACGGCGTATTCTCGATCGGCGTCGAAGGCGGAGACAGCGTCGACATCAGCGTCACCGAGGGCATGTCGCTGACCGACATCGCCAGCGCGATCAACGCCCAAAGTGCGACCACCAACGTCCAGGCCTCGGTGATCAAAGTGTCGAGCACGAGTTACGAGTTGCTGCTTTCGGCCTCGGTCGACAACGCGGCGATCGAGATCAGCTCCGTCTCCGGCTCCGACGTCATGGCCGGGCTCGGCATCACCGACGATTCGGGCGAGTTCACCAACGAGGTGCAGCAGCCGCAGCCGGCGATCATCACCCTCGACGGCATCACGATCAGCCGCGACAGCAACGATATCGACGACGTGCTGGATGGCGTCACTTTCAATCTGTTGCAGGCGACCCCGAGCGGATCGTCGATCGGTTTCGATATCGAGCCGGACGCCGACACCATCGTCGCAGCCGTCGAGCAATTCGTCACTGACTACAATGCCGTGCGCGAATTCATCGTCGGACAACAGGCGACCAGTAGCGACGGCACCGCCAGCGACGAAGCCGTGCTATTCGGCGACAGCACACTGCGCGATCTGATGACGCAGATCTCGGCGGCGCTGAACACCACGGTCGGCGGGCTGTCCCTGGCCGATCTCGGCCTGACGTTCGACAGCAGCAACGAATTGTCGCTGGACAGTTCGACGCTGACCTCGACGCTGTCGAGCAACCTCGACGGCGTGATCGCGCTCCTGAGCACGCGGTTGACACCGTCATCCAGCAGCCTGAGCGTGATCAACACCAATGTCTCGCCGCCCTCCTCGTTCACGCTGGACATCGAGGTCGACAGCAGCGGGGCAGTGAGCTCGGTCTCGGTCAACGGCGACAGCAGCCTGTTCACCATCAGCGGCAAATCGATCATCGGCGCCGCCGGCACCGACTACGCCGGCATTGCGTTCACCTTCCGGGGCACCAGCTCGGAGTCGATCACGGTGACCGCCTCGACCGGCATCGCGGCGATGCTGACCTCGATCGCCAGCAACGCCTCGAACAGTACATCGGGGAGCCTTCAGACGCTGATCAGCGATCTGCAGAGCCAGAATGACACGCTGCAGGAGCGTGCCGATACCATCAATTCGGCTGCCGCCACCTTCGAAGAGAACCTCCGGCTCCGTTACGCAAAGTATCAGGCGGCGATCGAGTCCGCGAATTCGACGTTGGACTACCTCAAAGCCCTCCTCAACGCCAGCAGCGACTGATCATGGCCTACCCGAACACACAACTCGCCACCCAGCTCTACCAGCGCGCCGCAGTGACGGTTCCGCCGCTGCAGGCCGTAATTATGCTGATCGACGGGACGATTCTGTCGCTGCGCCGGTCCGTGCTCGCCGCGGAACACAAGCGCTTCGAGGAAGGCCACGCGCACCTGATGCGGGCGGTCACGATCCTGCGCGGGCTCAGCCATCACCTCGACCTGAGCCGCGGCTCCGCGGTGGGCGACCGGCTGTTCACGGCCTATCACGCGCTGATCATGGCCAGCCTGACGTCCTACGGCCGGCCCGACGCCAAGGCTCGCTACGATCGGATCATCACCGGCCTCACCGAGCTTCGCGATGCGTGGCGTGCGGTGGCGGCCGGCCCCGACCGTGCGTCGCCGCAGCGCTGACCCCGTGGAGGTACGGACTTTCTTCGCGACCCGGCTTGCTTAAGATTCCGTCAATCGCGATCTGCTAAATCTCTGCACATTGGTGACCCGAACCGGTCACAAATCCTCCCCAGAATGGGATGCAGATGATGGACGCTGCGGATTTCCAGAATCTGCTCGATCGACTTGGCGATGATCTGTCGCGCTGGCCCGACCAGCAGCGTCACGACGCCGAATTGCTGCTGCGCGACTCCGAACCCGCCCGCGCCGCGCTCGCCGATGCGCAGCGGCTGCGACGCCTGCTGAGCCCCTCGCCGGTCGCCGCGCCCGACGGTCTGGTCGACCGCATCATGGATCGCGTTCGCCGCGAACGCAGCGATTCGTCCGCAACCCCGAATACGCTGTCGCCGCGCCGCACCGATCGGGATCCGGGCTGAGCGGTTCCGACACTTTCCCAAAGCAACGTTTCTGAACAGATCGCCGCCGCGCTGCCGTGAGGCATCGCGCGAGGCGCCGTGCGTGCAGCGCCGGATGTCGCCGCTCGCAATTTCCCGGCGGCCGGCGCGCAGAAAACCTGCCTGATCGCGCGCGCCCATCCGTTTCAATCTCGAACGGGTTCTCCATTCACGACATCAACCGATTGCCGATCCGGCACAGCGTGCCGGTGCGCGCCGGAGCTTGCCATGAGCGTCGCTGCCACAACCTCGTCCGCCTACGCGAGCACGAGCGCCACCACGACATTGTCATCGACCGCCTCGTCGACGCTGACCTCCAATGACTTCCTCACTCTGCTTGTGACCCAGCTACAGAATCAGAATCCGCTGGAGCCGACCGATACCAACGATTTCGTCTCGCAACTCACATCGTATGCCAATTTCGAACAACAACAGGCCCTTAACAGCAACCTCAGCTCGCTCACGGCATCGTTGAACAGCCTGCTGACGCTGAATTCGTCGAACTACATCGGCCAGACGGTCGCCGCCAAGGCGGACTCGGGGACGCTGGAGAACGGCTCGATCACCTTCGGCTACTCGCTGAATTCGGCGGCGTCCAGCGTCAAGCTCCAGATCTCGGACTCCTCCGGCAACGTCGTCTGGTCCGGCGACGGCACCACTGCGGCCGGTAGTAACAGCTTCACCTGGGACGGCACCACGACGTCCGGCACGCAGCTCGCGGACGGAGGTGCGTATTCGCTGGCGGTGACCGCCACCGATTCATCCGGCAACTCGGTCTACGGCTACACCACCGTGACCGGCACCGTTACCGGGATCGACAGCTCGTCCGGCACCGCGATGCTGAAGATCGGCAACACCTCCGTCGCCGTCTCCAGCGTCATCGGCGTCACCTCGTAATCAGTTCGGAGCCTCGAGATGAGTCTGACCGGAGCCCTGTCGTCCGCAATCTCCGCGCTCAACGCGCAGAGCCAGTCGCTGGCGATGATCAGCGACAACATCGCCAATTCCCAGACCGTCGGCTACAAGACGACCTCGGCGTCGTTCAGCCAGTTGGTCACCGCCGCGTCCGGCGCCAGCACCTACTCGTCCGGCGGCGTCACGGTGTTGGCCAGGTCCAACATCACCACGCAGGGGCTGCTCACCACCACCACCAGTTCGACCGATATCGGCATTTCCGGAAACGGTTTCTTTCCGGTGACGACGGCGGTCACGGGCGGCACCACGCTGTACACCCGCGGTGGCTCGTTCACGCTCGACAACAGCGGCTATCTGGTCAACGCCTCCGGCGCTTATCTGCTTGGCTGGCGCACCGACGCCGACGGCAACGTGGTGGGCGGCGCCAGCGCCGACACGATGGTGCCGATCGACACCAGTGTCGCAGCCACCAGCGGCAGCGCCACCACGACGACCACCGTCGCCGCCAACCTTCCGGCCGACGCCGCGGTCAACGACACCTTCACCACGTCGATGTCGCTGTACGATTCGCTCGGCACGGCGAATTCGATGCAGATCACCTGGACCAAGACGGCGGAGAACAGCTGGACGGCTACCTTCGCCAATCCCACCCTCGCCTCGAACACCGCGACCGCGACCGGAACGGTGTCGGGATCAATCGCCATCAGCTTCAACAGCGACGGCTCCTTGGCGAGCACCAACCCGAGCCCGGCGACGATCAGCGTGACCGGCTGGACCAACGGCGCGGCCGACAGCGTCATCACCATGGATCTCGGCACTGCTGGTGGCACCGACGGTCTCACTCAGTACTCGTCCGGTGCAACCACCCCGGCCGTCGACCTCACCAGCATCGAATCCGACGGCATGGCTTACGGCAAGCTGTCGAGTATCGCGATCGGCGACGACGGTACGGTCAGTGCAACCTACTCCAACGGCAAGACCACCACGATCTACAAGGTGCCGGTCGCCACCTTCGCTGCGGCTGACCAGCTCGAGGCCAAGGACAACGGCATGTACGCTGCGACTCTGGCGTCGGGGACCGCCGTGGTTCAGCTTTCCGGGACCAACGGCGCCGGCAGCATCGAGGGCGGCGTGCTGGAAGCGTCGACGTCCGACACCAACACCGAATTCAGCAGCATGATCTCGGCGCAGCAGGCGTATTCGGCAGCGTCGCAGGTGATCTCGGCGGTGAACGAGATGTACGACACCCTGATCTCGGCCATAAGGTAAGGCATGTTCGCGCGCGAAGACGACGATCGGTTGCTGCGACGATTGCGGCGTGCCACCACCGCAGCAGCAGCGATGACGCGCGATGACGACCAGCGCCTGCTTCTGGCGCTGGAAAGCGAGATCGGCGGGCTCCGCGCCGCCATCGTCGCGCGCCGCGATCATGTGCTGGCCGAGATCAACGGCGCCCGCGCCCGATCCGGCGCCGTCACCGCCTATGCGCGCTGCGCCGCACTGACGCCGCGCCACGCTCCACAAGCAAACGGCAAGACAAGTGAGGACGTGACATGACGCCGGATCAAGTGCGGCCGACCAGCGACGCCGAGAGCGCGCAACGGATCGAGGAACTGATCGAGCTGATCGATGCCCTGATCGACGTGATCGCCGCCGAGAACACCGCCCTCGCGATCGGCCTGCCGGCGTCGCAGTCGCGCCACACCGAGGTGAAAACCCGGCTCGCCGATTATTTCGAGCTGTGGGTGGGCGAAGTCTCGGCGCGGCGTCTCCGGCTTCCGGCGAACAATGCGGCACTGCAGGCGAAGTTCACGGCGCGGATCGAATGCCTGCGGCAATCGATGGACGAGAACTTGATCCGGCTGCGTGCCGCGATCGAGGCCAGCCAGCACCGCATCGAGATGGTGATGTCCGCGATCCGCGAGCAGATGGCCGGGACGTCGCCCTACGGAGCCGGCGGCCGCGTCGTCCAGCGCAGCGCCTCCAGCGGCACCAACATCCGGGCCTGACGCCCCGACGGTGAGGTCGACGTGTCGCTCAATATCGCAAGCAGCATTGCACTCGGCAGCCTGATGACGACGCAGGTGCAGATCAGCGTCACCTCGTCTAACATCTCCAACGCGTCGACCACGGGCTACACCGTCAAGACCGCGAACCAGTCCGCCACCGTCACTGGCGGCGTCGGCACCGGCACCACGATCACCGGGATCACCAGCACCGTCGACAAGCTGCTCTTGAAGTCGCTGGTCCAGGCGACGTCGGCACTCGGATCGGCGACCACCACCAACAGCTATCTCGACCAGTTGCAGGCGCTGTACGGCACCAGTGGCGACAGCTCCAATACCTCGCTGGCCGACACGCTGACGACGCTGGAGCAGGCGCTGTCGTCGCTGAGCAGCGATCCGAGCAGTTCGTCGCTGAAGGCCAACGTGATCAGCGCGCTGGACACGCTCGCCACCCGGCTTCGCGACACGTCGAGCGGTATTCAGGATTTGCGCAGCGACGCCGACCAATCGATCGACGCTGCGGTCGACGTCGTCAACGAGCAGCTCAATCTGATCGCCGGCCTCAACGCCCAGATCAGGCTCGCCGCCGCGTCCGGACAGGCCACCGGCGACCTCGAAGACCAGCGCAACACCGCGGTGCAAGAGATCGCCAGCCGGATGAACGTCAGTTACTTCATTTCGTCGAGCGGCGACATGCAGATCTACACCGGGTCCGGTCGGGCGCTGCTCGACAGCACGGTGCACGAATTGACGTACACGCCGGCCGCGACGGTGACGTCGTCCACCACTTACAGCGCATCGTCGACGGGCGGTTTCTCCGGCATCACCGTCGACGGCGTCGATGTCACCGGCCAGATCTCGTCCGGATCGATCGGCGCACTGATCGTGCTGCGCGATACGACACTGCCGGCGGCCCAGGCGCAGCTCGATCAGCTCGCCACCGAGCTGGCCGACAGCCTGAACGCGGTTTCTAATCTCGGCTCCGCGCTGCCGCCGAAATCGACGCTGACCGGCACCACGGCGGTCACGGCGTCGGATGCGCTGAACGGCACCGGGACGGTGCGCATCGCGGTGACCGATCAGAAGGGGGCGCTGGTCAGCTACGGCGACCTCGATCTCGCGAACTATGCGACGGTCGGCGATCTGGTCAATGCGGTCAACGGCATCTCCGGCCTGTCGGCGTCGATCGACTCGTCCGGTCACGTTGTGATCGTGGCCTCCAGCTCCAGCAACGGCATCGCGATCGCCAATATGACCGGATCGGTCGGCGACGACAGCCTCGGCCTGTCCGACTACCTCGGCCTCAACGACGTCGTGACCGCAACCAGCGCCGCGGACTTCAAGGTCGCGGCGGGACTTCTCGCCGACTCCTCTAAACTGCCGACCTCGTCGATGTCGTCGGCCTCCAGCCTGACGGCGGGGAGCACCGTGTTGAGTGCCGGCTCGTCGACCGTCACCGACGCGCTGTATTCGGCGCTCACGGGGACCACCAGCTTCGCGGCGGTTGGCGGGCTCGGAGCCAGCGACAGCTCGTTCGCCGACTACGCCGCAGAAATCATCGCCCACGTCGCCACCATCGCCAGCGCTGCGGAGGACGCCTACACCGCCAAGCAGACCGCGCAGTCGACGCTGTCGAGCGCGCTGTCGTCGCAGAGCGGCGTCAACGTCGACGAGGAGACCGCCAAGCTCAGCAATCTGCAGAACCAGTATGCGGCGGCCGCGCAACTGATCCAGGCGATCAACGAGATGTTCGACGCGCTGCTCTCCGCGGTGCAGAGCGCGGGCTGAGGGAGACCGCCATGACGATGCGTGTCGCCACCTTCGCGGCCAGTCAGCAAATGATCGCCGCTGCGCTCAAGGGCCAGGCGACGATGACCACGATGCAGATGCAGGAGGCGTCGGGCGTCGTTTCCACCGATTTCGGCGGCTACGGCTCGGGGGCCAAGCAGATCGTCAACCTGCAGGTCTCGGTCGCCCGCGCCCAGACCTACATCGACACCGCGACCCAGGCCGGCAGCAAGATCGAGGTGATGTATGCGTCGGTGAATTCGATCGCCGACCTGCTGTCGAGCTTCCGCAGCACGTTGACCGCGGCGAGCAACACCGCCAGCACGGATTCATCCAGCGTGATCCAGTCCGCACAGGACGCGCTGAATCAAATGGCCGCGCTGCTGAACAGCAAATACGGCGCCCAATATCTGTTCGGCGGCGCCCGCACCGATACCGCCCCGGTCGACGTGTCCAGCGCCACCTACCCGGCCGCGACGACGCCGTCCAGCGCCGATACCTCGTACTACCGGGGCGACGACGAACGGGCGTCGGCGCGGGTATCGGACACCCAGATGGTGACCTACGGCGTCACCGCGGACGATCCGGCGTTCGAGCAGGCGATGCGGGCGATGAACCTGATCGCCAACGCTTCGTCGCTGTCGTCCGACACGCTGGAGGAGGCGCTCGATCTGGTCACCAGCGCCACCGATGCGATCGGCATCGTGCAAAGCCGGATCTCCAATTCGGCGGCATCGATCGAGCGCGCCAGCACGGTCCAATCCGACTATCAAGCGTTCGCACAATCGCTGGCCACCGACCTGACCAGCGTCGACGTCGCGGCGGTGACCGCCGCGCTGTCGACCTATCAGGCGCAACTGACGGCGTCATATTCCGCGATTGCCACCGTGCAAGGCCTGAATCTCGCGAATTACCTGAGATAGAACGTCGGGTGTTGATACCGAGGTTGGCCGAGCGCCCCCTGAAACGAGCGGCGATGTCGACAAATCCGGAGTCGGGGGAAAGCTGCGCGGCTGGATCTGTCGCCGCGCGATCCGCTCGGGTCGCGCGGCCTCGGCCCGATCAAGCCTGATCCTCACAGATTCCGCTGCACGAAGCTGTCTATCTCCGCCGCGATCAAGTCCTTGTCGTTGTCGATCGTGGCGACGTGATAGGAGTTGTCCAGCCACCGCAGTTCGATCCGGCTGGAGCCGACGTGGCTCGCGATAACCGTCGCGTTGGTCGGCGACAGCACGTGGTCGACGCGCGAATTGATCACCAGGGTCGGGCACTTGATCTTCGGCAGCAGCGCGCGGGCGGTGGCGGCCAGGCCCATCACCTGCTTGACGCAGGTCACCGGCACCTGGTCGTAGGCCAGCTCCCTGGTTGTGGTGTCGACCATGTCCGAGCCGATCCCGGGGACGAATTCCGGCAGGCCGCGGGCGTAAGCCAGCCCGGCGAGGTCGGGCGAGTCGATCTGCACCGCGGCGTTGATCGGGATCACGCCGGCGACCTTGTCCGGATGCAGCGCCGCCAGATACAGCGACAGCGTGCCGCCCATCGACAGCCCGGCCACGAAGGTCTTGTCGCATCTGGCGGACAGCTGGAGCAGTGCGTCCTCGGCGCAATCGACCCAGTCGCTCGCGGCGGTCTCGGCCATCGCGGCCGGGGAGACACCGTGTCCGGGCAGCCGCGGGCCGAGAATCGAATAGCCGCGCTCCCCGAGCCGTTCGCCGAGATAGCGCATGCTCTGCGGGCTGCCGGTAAATCCGTGCACCAGCAACACGCCGGTCTTGCCGCCGTCGAACGCGAACGCCTCCGCGCCGGCCATCACTGCTTCGCTCATGTGGTTTCCCCCGGTAAAATGGCGGCGCCGTCGCGCGCATCGCTCCGGTCGCTCAACCATCTGTTTTGGTTCAGTTTTCCTATGTCCCCAGAAATCGCCGCGAGCGTCAAGAGAGCCGCGATGCGCGTTTTCGCGCCTCGCGGCAGCGGCAAAGACCCGCTAGGGCTGTGGATGCCCTGCTGTTCTAAAGTATAAGAATGGCGAGTCTCCTGCCCGATGGGAGCCAAATCCTCCGATCGGAGGCTTCCACTTCTGATCTAAATCACGGCGGCCTTCGACTAATTGTGCAGAATGCACGCCGCGCCGCCATTATCCGGTAACCAAATACAGGGTAGCGGCGCTCTATATAAAAATTCCTTTGGTGGTACCAAGGAAAATGCAATTTCTCTTATGTGATCGATCGGCTCACAAGCTCCGCGCAACGGAGCCCGCGAGAGCCAATCGGCCGCGCTGCGTTGTGGGGGAGTCATCATGGATCAGGGCCAAACGCTCTCAGTTCTCTTGGATTCATACGCGGTCGATCCGCAGCGAAAGGCTGTCGCCGCCGCGGTCGGCGCGATCGCCGCGGCGTCGGTCGAAATCTCCGAGCTGATCGGGCAGGGGGCTCTGGCCGGGATCACCGGCGCCGCGCACGGCGGCAGCAATGCCGACGGCGACGTGCAGAAGGATCTCGACGTCAAGGCCGAACAGATCATCGTCGCGTCGCTGAAGGACGTGCCGTATGCGTCGCTGGCCTCCGAGGAGTCCGACACCCTGCTCGACGGCGATCCGGATGCGCTGATCTCGATCGCATACGACCCACTCGACGGCTCGTCCAACATCGACACCAACATGACGGTCGGGACGATCTTCTCGATCATCCCGAACCAGCCCGGCGTGAAGCCGTTCACCGCCCCCGGCTCCTGTCAGATCGCGGCGGGGTTCGTGGTGTACGGGCCGCAGACCTCGCTGGTGCTGACGCTCGGCGACGGCGTCGACATCTTCACGCTCGACCGCAAGGCCAAGGTGTACCGGCTGATCCGCGAGCGAGTCACCGTGCCGGCCGACACCGCCGAATATGCCATCAACGCTTCCAATCATCGCCATTGGGAACAGCCGATCCGCGACTTCGTCGACGAGTGCATCGCCGGCGCCGACGGCCCGCGCGCCAAGGACTTCAACATGCGCTGGATCGGCTCGCTGGTGGCCGAGGTGTATCGCATCCTCACCCGCGGCGGCGTCTTCCTGTATCCGGGCGACAACCGTCCCGGCTACGGCAACGGCCGGCTCCGGTTGCTCTACGAAACCCATCCGATGTCGTTCGTGATGGAGCAGGCCGGCGGCGCCGCTTCGACCGGGCGCGAGCGGGTACTCGATCTCACCGCCAAGACGATCCACCAGCGCTCGCCGCTGATCATGGGGTCGATCGACAAGGTCAAGCGCATCGAACTGCTGCACACCGATCCGAGTGCGGCCTCGCGTTCGGCGCCGCTGTTCGCCCGCCGCGGCCTGTTCCGCGTCTGACGTCGTCTCCCCCGGTTGGAATTGGAAGTACCTCCTCATGTCCCGTAAGCATCCGATCATCTCCATCACCGGCTCCTCCGGCGCCGGCACCACTTCCGTGAAGAAGACGTTCGAGCAGATCTTCCGCCGCGAGAACGTCAACGCCGCGTTCATCGAGGGCGATGCGTTTCACCGCTACAATCGCGTCGACATGCGCAACAAGATGGCGGAGGAAGCCGAGCGCGGAAACCGCCACTTCAGCCATTTCAGCCCCGAGACCAACCTGTTCGAGGAGCTGGAGCAGACCTTCAAGAGCTATGCCGAGACCGGCACCGGCCGCACCCGCAACTACGTCCACGACGACGAGGAAGCCGCGCTGCACGGCGTCCCGCCCGGCAATTTCACCGGCTGGCGCGACCTCGATCCGCAGTCCGACCTGTTGTTCTACGAAGGCCTGCACGGCGCGGTGATCACCGAGAAGGTCAACGTCGCACAGCACGCCGACCTCAAGATCGGCGTCGTGCCGGTGATCAACCTCGAATGGATTCAGAAGCTGCACCGCGACCGCGCGGCCCGCGGCTATTCGACCGAGGCGGTGACCGACACCATCCTGCGCCGTATGCCGGACTACGTGCACTACATCGTGCCGCAGTTCGCCGAGACCGACATCAACTTCCAGCGGGTGCCGACCGTCGACACCTCGAACCCGTTCATCGCGCGCTGGATCCCCACCGCTGACGAATCGATGGTGGTGATCCGCTTCAAGAACCCGCGCGGCATCGACTTCGCGTATCTGCTGTCGATGATCCAGGGCAGCTTCATGTCGCGCGCCAATTCGATCGTGATCCACGGCGCCAAGCTCGATCTGGCGATGCAGCTCATCCTGACGCCGCTGATCATGCAACTGATCGACCGCAAGCGAAGCGTGAAGTAATGCCCAACATCTGTAGAAATCTGGGGAGGCCGGTTTGAACGTTCCCGCACGCGACATCCACGACAAGGTCACGCATCGCGACATGGCGAATGCGATCCGCTTTCTCGCCATCGACGGCGTCGAGAAGGCGAAGTCCGGCCACCCGGGCATGCCGATGGGCATGGCCGACGTCGCCACCGTGCTGTTCACCCGCTTCCTGAAGTTCGATCCGGCCGATCCGGCCTGGGCCGACCGCGACCGCTTCGTGCTGTCGGCCGGCCATGGCTCGATGCTGCTGTACGCGCTGCTGCATCTGACCGGCTATCCGGACGTGACGATCGATCAGCTCAAGGCGTTCCGGCAGTGGGGTTCGAAGACCCCGGGCCATCCGGAATACGGCCATACCCAGGGCGTCGAGACCACCACCGGCCCGCTCGGCCAGGGTCTTGCGACCTCGGTCGGCATGGCGCTCGCCGAGCGCATGATGAACGCGCGCTACGGCGATGCGCTGGTCGATCACTATACCTATGTGATCGCCGGTGACGGCTGCCTGATGGAAGGCGTCAGCCACGAGGCGATCTCGCTGGCCGGCCACCTCAAGCTGAGCAAGCTGATCGTGCTGTGGGACGATAATCACATCTCGATCGACGGCGACACCTCGCTGTCGTGCTCGGACGATCAGCTCGCGCGCTTCGCCGCGTCGGGCTGGGCTACCACCCGCGTCGACGGCCACGATCCGGAAGCGGTCGCGGCTGCGATCGAGCAGGCCAAAAAGAGCGACCGTCCGTCGCTGATCGCCTGCCGCACCACCATCGGCTTCGGCTCGCCGAAGGTGGCGGGCACCGAGAAGGCGCATGGTGCACCGCTCGGCGCCGAGGAGGTCGAGAAGACCCGCGCCGCGCTGAACTGGCCGTATCCGCCGTTCGAGATCCCGGATGCCATCCTGGCGCGCTGGCGCGAGGCTGGTGGCCGCGGCAAGGCGGCGCACGAGGCCTGGAATCAGCGGCTGGCCGCGGCCGACGCTGCGACCCGCACCGGCTTCACCGATGCGCTCGCCGGCAAGCTGTCGGCGGACTACGAAGGCGCGCTGCAGGGCCTGATCGCCAAGTTCGACGCCGAAGAGCCGACCATCGCCACCCGTCAGGCGTCGCAGCTCACCATCGACGCCATCGTGCCGGCGTCGCCGAACATCCTCGGCGGCTCGGCAGACCTGACGCACTCCAACCTGACGCATGCCAAGGGCACCACGTCGGTGAAGCCCGGCGCGTTCGGCGGCAACTACCTGCACTACGGCATCCGCGAATTCGGCATGGCGGCGGCGATGAACGGCATCGCGCTGCACGGCGGCTTCGTGCCGTTCGGCGGCACCTTCCTGGTGTTCGCCGACTACAGCCGTCCGGCGATCCGCCTCGCGGCGCTGATGGGCGTGCGCGTCATCCACGTGATGACCCACGATTCGATCGGCCTCGGCGAAGACGGTCCGACCCATCAGCCGGTCGAGCACGTCGCCTCGCTGCGCGCGATCCCGAACGTCCTGGTGTTCCGCCCGGCCGATGCGATCGAGACCGCGCAGGCCTGGGACTGTGCGCTGAAGCAGACCTCGCGTCCGTCGGTGCTGGCGTTGTCGCGCCAGGGCCTGCCGGCACTGCCGCGTCCGAACGGCGCGAGCGGCAATCCGGTGGCGCGCGGCGCTTACGTCGTGGTCGATCCGGGCCAGCGTGACGTCACCCTGATCGCCACCGGCTCGGAAGTGTCGCTGGCGCTCGAAGCCGCCAAGAAACTCGGCGAAGCCGGCGTCAAGGCGGCGGTGGTTTCGGCCCCGTGCTTCGAACTGTTCGCCGAACAGGACGACGCCTACCGCGCCAGCGTGCTCGGCACCGCGCCGCGGGTTGGCATCGAAGCGGCGCGCGACATCGATTGGCGCCGCTGGATCGGCGATACCGGCGCGTTCGTCGGCATGACCGGGTTCGGTGCCTCGGCGCCGGCGCCGGTGCTGTACCAGAAGTTCGGCATCACCGCGGATGCGGTGGTGGAAGCTGCCAAGGGCGCGATCGCCCGCGGCAAGCACTGAGCCCGATTTTTGAACATCAGGACGACCCTGTCGTCACACAGTCAGTTTGAGGAGACATCATGGCGCGTATCACCCTGAGGCAATTGCTGGATCACGCCGCCGAGCACGGCTACGGCGTGCCCGCGTTCAACATCAACAACATGGAGCAGGGCCTCGCGATCATGGAGGCGGCGGCTGCGGTCGACGCGCCGGTGATCATCCAGGCGTCGCGCGGCGCCCGCTCCTATGCCAACGACATCATGCTGGCGAAGATGATCGACGCGCTGGCCGAGATGTATCCGGACATCCCGCTGTGCATGCATCAGGACCACGGCAACGACGAGGCCACCTGCGCCACCGCGATCAAATACGGCTTCACCTCGGTGATGATGGACGGCTCGCTCAAGGCCGACGCCAAGACCGCCGCCGACTACGAGTACAACGTCGACATCACCCGCCGCGTCGTCGACATGGCGCACTGGGTCGGCGCCTCGGTGGAAGGTGAGCTCGGCGTGCTCGGTTCGCTGGAGCATGGCGGCGGCGAGCAGGAAGACGGTCACGGCGTCGAGGGCAAGGTCAGCCGCGAGCAGCTCCTGACCGACCCGGACCAGGCGGTCGAGTTCGTGCGCGCCACCAAGGTCGACGCGCTGGCGATCGCGATGGGCACCTCGCACGGCGCCTACAAGTTCAGCCGCAAACCGGACGGCGACGTGCTGGCCATGAAGGTGGTCGAGGAGATCCACCGCCGTCTGCCGAACACCCATCTGGTGATGCACGGCTCGTCGTCGGTGCCGCAGGAACTGCAGGACATCTTCAACGAGTTCGGCGGCGCGATGCCGCAGACCTTCGGCGTTCCGGTCGAGGAAATCGTCCGCGGCATCAAGCACGGCGTCCGCAAGGTCAACATCGACACCGACTGCCGTCTGGCGATGACCGGCGTGTTCCGGAAAGTGGCGACCCAGAACAAGGCGGAGTTCGATCCGCGCAAGTTCCTGAAGCCCGCGATGGATGCGATGCGCGACATCTGCAAGCTGCGCTTCGAGCAGTTCGGTACCGCCGGCAATGCCGGCAAGATCAAGGTCGTGCCGATGTCGGAAATGGCCAAGCGCTACAAGTCCGGCGCGCTCGATCCGCAGATCGGCCAGGTCGCCCGCGCCGCGGAGTAACCGGGATTAATCCGCGGCGGCCAGCGCGCCGCCGCGCCTCGCATTGCAGGAGATCACCATGGACCAGTCGAACCGCTACGCCAACCTCAACCTCAAAGAGAGCGAGCTGATCGCGGGCGGACGGCATGTGCTGTGCGCCTACATCATGAAGCCGAAGGCCGGCTTCGGCAACTTCATCCAGACCGCCGCGCACTTCGCCGCCGAATCCTCGACCGGCACCAACGTCGAAGTCTCCACCACCGACGACTTCACCCGCGGCGTCGATGCGCTGGTGTACGAGATCGACGAGGCCAAGGGCCTGATGAAGATCGCGTACCCGATCGAGCTGTTCGATCGCAACGTGATCGATGGCCGCGCCATGATCGCCTCGTTCCTCACCCTGACGATCGGCAACAACCAGGGCATGGGCGACGTCGAATACGCCAAGATGTACGATTTCTACGTGCCGCCGGCGTATCTCAAGCTGTTCGACGGCCCGTCGACCACGATTCGGGATCTGTGGCGCGTGCTCGGCCGGCCGGTGATCAACGGCGGCTTCATCGTCGGCACCATCATCAAGCCGAAGCTCGGCCTGCGTCCGCAGCCGTTCGCCAATGCCTGCTACGATTTCTGGCTGGGCGGCGACTTCATCAAGAACGACGAGCCGCAGGGCAACCAGGTGTTCGCGCCGTTCAAGGATACGGTGCGTGCCGTCTCCGAGGCGATGCGCCGGGCGCAGGACAAGACCGGCGAGGCCAAGCTGTTCTCGTTCAACATCACCGCCGACGATCACTACGAGATGCTGGCGCGCGGCGAGTTCATTCTCGAGACCTTCGCCGACAATGCCGACCACGTCGCCTTCCTGGTCGATGGCTACGTCGCCGGCCCGGCGGCGGTGACCACCGCACGCCGCGCGTTCCCGAAGCAGTACCTGCACTATCATCGGGCGGGCCACGGTGCGGTGACCTCGCCGCAATCGCAGCGCGGCTACACCGCCTTCGTTCTGTCCAAGATGTCGCGACTGCAGGGCGCCTCGGGCATCCATGTCGGCACCATGGGGTTCGGCAAGATGGAAGGTGAAGCCTCCGATCGGGCCGCGGCCTTCATGATCACCGAGGATGCGGCCGACGGTCCGTACTTCCACCAGGAGTGGCTCGGTATGAACCCGACCACCCCGATCATCTCCGGCGGCATGAACGCGCTGCGGATGCCGGGCTTCTTCGACAATCTCGGCCATTCCAACCTGATCATGACGGCGGGCGGCGGTGCGTTCGGCCACGTCGATGGCGGCGCGGCGGGCGCCAAGTCGCTGCGTCAGGCCGAACAGTGCTGGAAGCAGGGCGCAGACCCGGTCGAGTTCGCCAAGGATCACCGCGAATTCGCCCGCGCGTTCGAGAGCTTCCCGCAGGACGCCGACAAGCTGTATCCGAACTGGCGCGCCAAGCTGAAGCCGCAGGCGGCGTAAGCTTCTCGCAGACCGACACGATCTTCTCACGGCCCGCGCTCCGGCGCGGGCCGTTTGCTTTGGCCTCGCAGTACGTCGAGCCTTGGGATGACGAATTCGTAGATCCGTTGCATTCGCCGTTGAATTGATCTCAACCGCACCGGAAGCATCAACTGAAAAGAAACGATCGGCGCCGGTTCGGCGGTGACGGCTTGCGTTTCCGGCCGCCCGTGCAATGCTGGGCTGTAGTCACGGGTCAATTCGCGTCGGCGTTCTGCTGGTTTCGGCGGGCGCCGTAACGTCGGAGAACACAGATGACTCACACTCGCTCCGGTCCGTATCAGTTTCAGATCGCCGTCAACGGTGTGAACTACGCGAGTACGTTCGTGCTGATCGACAACCGTTTGATCACCGTGACGGCGGCGGGCCTGAAACGCACAGCGCTGCTCGGCATGATGCCGCCGCTGGCCCTGGCGGAGTTCCTTGCTGGCGAGCTCGTTCGTGACCATCTCGCCCGCGCGGCTGCGGCGGCCGCCCATCCGCATCTTGAAGAAGACGACGAATCGCCGGCTTCCGCCTCGGAAGCTGCCGAAGTCGGGGAGGCAGCGCCTCCCCCGGAACCACACGAGGCGCACAGGGGGTGGTTCGGCAGGCACCTGTTGCGCTGGGTCGGTGCTGATTCCGTGCATCCGGGCGCGGAGTTCTCCCGTCGTTAGGACGTTGGCGACAATTCTACGTAGTTGTACGCATCGCCAAATTAAGAAACCCGCAAGCGGCGAGACTCAGAGTGGCCGCGGTGCAGGAGCGCAGTCGTATCGGCTGATTCACTGATTGCGAATCCGGTTCGACGCCTGGACTTCGTCAGGTGACGGTGTGCGCCGTGGTCTTTCTCACAGGATGATGTCGATGCTCGCCAAGCTGTCCATTCGTATCAAAATCGTGACGCTCGTTGCGCTGCTGCTGATCGCGCTGTCGGGGCTCGGTGCCCTCAGCGTATTCAAGCTGAGCTCGATGAACGCCAATACCGTCGAGATCACCACCAACTGGCTGCCGACGGTGACGGCTCTTGGCGAGATGCGGGCGCAGGTCCTGTCCTATCGAATGAAGCTGCGCGATCACCTTCTTGAAACCAGCGACGACCGGATGGTGGCTATCGAAAAGCAGATCGAGGCGATCGATGGCAGGATCAAGGATGCCCAGAAGCGCTACGAAGTCCTGATATCCTCGCCCGAGGAGAGGCAGATCTACCAGAGCTGGGTCGCGAACTGGGACAAATACAAAGCCGTTGTGCCGAAGCTGATCGAGCTTTCGCGCAAGGCCAACAGCGGGCAGATCTCGGTCGAGGGAGCGAGCTTGCTCGCGGGGACGTTGACGCCGCTCGCCGATCAGATGGACACTTATCTCCAGAAAGACATCGACCTGAACAACAAGGGTGCGGCCGACGCCAGCAGCGCGGCGGCGGAGACTTACAGCTCTGCGTTCCTCATTGTCGTCGCGATCCTGACTCTTGCGATTGTGGGCGGTGTCTTTGCCAGCGTGCTGGTGATCCGCGACATCACCCTGGCGATTGCGTCGATCATCGCGCCGATGCAGGACCTCGGGAAGGGCGATCTCGCCGCCGACGTGCCGCATCGCGGCGAGGCGACCGAAATCGGCCGGATGGCCGACGCGCTGCAGATCTTCAAGGAGGCGTTGATCGCCAAGCGCGACGCCGATGCCGCCGCGGCCAAGGAGGCCGAAGAGAAGATCGCCCGCGCCCAACGGGTCGACAGCGCAACCCGGCAGTTCGAGCGCGCCATCGGCGAGATCGTCGACACCGTGTCCTCGGCGTCCACCGAACTCGAAGCCTCGGCCAGCACCCTGACCTCGACCGCCGAGCGATCCCAGGAACTTGCGACGTCGGTCGCTGCGGCTTCCGAGGAGGCCTCGACCAATGTGCAATCGGTGGCGTCGGCGACCGAGGAGATGACCTCGTCGATCACCGAGATCAGCCGTCAGGTTCAGGAGTCGGCGCGCATCGCCAACGATGCGGTCGATCAGGCCCGCAAGACCAACGAGAGCGTCAGCACGCTGTCGCACGCCGCGGCGCGGATCGGTGACGTCGTCGAACTGATCAACACCATTGCCGGCCAGACCAACCTGCTCGCGCTGAACGCCACCATCGAGGCGGCGCGCGCCGGTGAGGCCGGACGCGGCTTCGCCGTGGTCGCTGCCGAGGTCAAGGCGCTGGCCGAGCAGACCGCAAAGGCGACCGGCGAGATCGGCCAGCACATCGCCGGCATTCAGAGTGCGACCGGCCAGTCGGTCGATGCCATCAAGGAGATCGGCCAGACCATCGGGCGGATGTCGGAAATCGCATCGACGATCGCATCTGCGGTCGAAGAGCAGGGCGCCGCGACCCAGGAAATCTCGCGCAACGTCCAGCAGGCGGCGCATGGCACCCAGCAGGTGTCATCCAACATCACCGACGTTCAACGCGGCGCCACCGAGACCGGCTCGGCGTCCTCGCAGGTGTTGTCGGCGGCGCAATCGCTGTCGCAGGACAGCAACCGGCTGAAAGTCGAAGTCACCAGATTCCTCGACACGGTGCGGGCCGCCTGAGCGGCGGCCGAACGTGTGCGGTGTCGCCTGGTCGGCTTGCGGCGCAAGGCTCCCGCCCTTGAGCGCAATCTCGTCCTGGCCGGGCGCGTCCCGGTAAACGACGATTTGCGTGCGGTGCAAGATGCAGTTCGGAGTTGTCTGTTCCGTTGATCGCTACCAAGGCGGGCGTTGGTGGTTCGACGAATTCGGTAGTTCTACGGGGCGGCGCTTTAACACCCTCTCAATACGCATAGCTGCAAGTTGGTTCCATTGATCGTTCCCACGTCCGGCTTCATCTCCCTGCGGGATGGATCGGGCGTGACGGTCACAACCTGTCCGACCATCTTCCCCAGGCGAGTAGAAGCCGATGTTGTCCAGTCTCTCGATTCGTACCAAGATCATCGCGCTCGTGGCGCTTCTCCTCGTGGCGACGGCGGGAATTGGCGGCCTCGGCCTGCTCAAGATGCGAACCTTGAACAACTCGACGGTCGACATCGCCACCAATTGGCTGCCGAGCGTGCGTGTCCTCGGTGATATTCGCACCACCATGGCGATGTACCGGGTGACGTTGCGCGCCCACGCGATGGAAGTGACGGCGGAAGGCAAGGCGACCGCGGCGAAGCGGATCGCAGGCGTCGAAGAGGTGCTGAACAAGCAGATCGCCAGCTATCAGAAGATGATCACGTCGCCTGAAGAGAAGGCGCTGTATGATCAGCTCGACAAGGAGCTGAAGGTTTATCTCGACGGCGCCAAGAAGGCGGTGGAGATGTCGCAGCAGAGCCTCGGGCAATCGACCGCGGAACTGGGCGTGTACCTCACCAAGACGCTCGGGCCGATCGGGGGGCGGGTCGATGCCGTGCTCCAGAAGAGCGTCGACCTGAACAATAAGGGCTCCGATCAATCCACGGCCGCGGCGGAGGCTGCCTACAGCTCGGCGACTATGATCGTCGTCGGCATTCTGGCGCTGGCGGTCGCCTTCGGGGTCGTCGCGAGCTATCTGGTGATTCGCGACATCAGCCGCGGCATCGCCTCGATCATTTCGCCGATGCAGGCCCTTGGTCGAGGCGATCTGGCGGCCGAAGTTCCGCACCGTGGCGAGTCGACCGAGATCGGCGCGATGGCCGATGCGCTGCAGATCTTCAAGGAGGCGCTGATCGCCAAGCGCGACGCTGACGCGGCCGCGGCGCGCGAGGCCGAGGAGAAGATCGCGCGCGGTCAGCGCGTCGATGCCGCGACCCGGCAGTTCGAGCGCGCGATCGGCGAGATCGTCGAAACGGTATCGTCGGCCTCGACCGAGCTCGAAGCCTCGGCCGGTACCCTGACCTCGACCGCCGATCGGTCCCAGCAATTGGCGACCTCGGTTGCTGCCGCGTCCGAGGAAGCGTCGACCAACGTTCAGTCGGTCGCCTCGGCGACCGAGGAAATGTCGTCTTCGATCACCGAAATCAGCCGTCAGGTGCAGGAATCCTCCCGGATCGCCTCGGAGGCGGTGGAGCAGGCCCGCAAGACCAATGACAGCGTCGGCGATCTGTCGGAGGCTGCCAGCCGGATCGGCGACGTGGTCGAGCTGATCAACACCATTGCCGGCCAGACCAATCTGCTGGCGCTCAACGCCACGATCGAGGCGGCCCGCGCCGGCGAGGCGGGGCGTGGCTTTGCGGTGGTGGCCGCCGAGGTCAAGGCGCTGGCGGAACAGACGGCGAAGGCCACCGGCGAGATCAGCCAGCATATTACGGGAATTCAGTCGGCCACCAACGAGTCGGTCGATGCGATCCGTGAGATCGGCCTCACGATCGGGCGGATGTCGGAGATTTCGTCCGCCATCGCGGCCGCTGTCGAGGAGCAGGGGGCCGCGACCCGCGAAATCTCCCGCAACGTCCAGATGGCTGCGCGGGGAACCCAGGAAGTGTCGTCCAACGTCACCGATGTGCAGCGCGGCGCCACCGAAACCGGCTCGGCGTCGTCTCAGGTGCTGTCGGCCGCGCAGTCCCTGTCACAAGAGTCCAGCCGCCTGAAGATCGAAGTTGCCAACTTCCTCGATACGGTTCGGGCGGCCTGATCGGGTCTGCCGCAAAGCGCCCGCCGCGAAGGCGGCGGGCACGAGGCCCCGCGAATGTCGCTGATGTGGCCGGCGTTCCGATCGTAGCGCTGCTTCGTTCGGTCAGACGAACCGTTTGGCGATCAGCAGGCAGAGCAGCACCGATCCCGATGAAGCCAGCACCGTCGCCATATTGGTCAGGTTCCGGGTCAGCACCCTGAACCACGAGTCGCCGGCCGAAGCGGCCGGCCTCCGTCGTTTTGTCTTGGTGGTCTTGGCTGACATCGTGCTTTCCGGTGGGAGCTGCGATCGTCTCTCGCGATTCGGCCGTGAAGCGATCGGGGGAGATTTTGTGCTGATTGTCGCGCGCGGCGTTGGCTGAAGCCTTAACGGGACATGTGGGCGACCGTCGATCGCGCTCCATGGTTACGGATCCCGGCACCGCCCGCGCTCCGGGCTTTTGCTCAAGGCGAGGCAATACGCACCGGCGTGCTCGGCCTTCGCCGATTGAATCGGCCGTCGCAAGGCCGCCGATTTGTGCGAAATCAAACCAATTTCCGGCGCTTTCTTGTTAGATGCGAATGATAGCGCCTGTTACAATCGTTCTAAATTCCCAACGGCGCCGGCTTCACTGTCTTGACCTTCGCGGCGCCGATTGGAAAAACAAATAATGACCAACAGTCCCTCTCAGAACGGCCTCAGCCTCAACCAGCCCATCCTGCTGGGGAATGCGCGTCGCGGCGATCGCGGCGTCGTGCAGGCGATCGATCCGCAGCGTGGAACGTCGTCGTTGCAGCCGATCGAGCTGGAGAGCCGACTGATCGAGTTCGGCTTCGTCGAGGGCGCCAAGGTCGAGGTTCTGCACGAGGGTATCATCGGCCGGGATCCGATCGCGGTCCGGGTCGACAACATCACCATTGCCGTCCGCCGGCGCGAGGCGATGGCAGTCGTGTTGATGTGACGCGCTGATTGCAGATTGATGTGGCGATTGCGCGATGAGTTCTATCGAATCCCAGCCGTTCAACCTTGCGTTGGTTGGCACGCCGAATAGCGGCAAGACGTCCCTTTTCAATGCACTGACGGGTAGCCGCCAGAAGGTCGCGAACTACCCGGGCGTGACGGTCGAGCGCAAAACCGGCCTGTTCACGACCCCCGGCGGTCGTGTCGTCAGCCTGGTCGACCTGCCCGGCACCTATTCGTTGCGCGGGCGCAGCCCGGACGAAGAGATTACCCGCGACGTCGTGCTCGGCCGCAAGCCCGGCGAGACGGTGCCCGATCTGGTGCTGTGCGTTGCCGACTCCACCAATCTGCGGCTGACCTTCCGGCTGATGCTGGAATTGAAGGCGACCGGTCGGCCGCTGATGCTCGTGCTCAACATGTACGACATCGCGATGCGCCGCGGCGTCACGGTCGATGTCGAAAAGCTGTCGGCGCAGCTTGGTGTTCCGGTGGTGACCTCGATCGCGGTCCGCAAGGGCGGGACCGCGGAGCTGCTGAAGCGGACCGATGAATTTGCCGCCCAGGCGCCCGCGCCCTCCGTCGGGGATCACTGGCGACCGCTGACCACCAGCGAGCTGCGCGCGTTGCAGCGCGAGGCGGACCGGATCATTGGCGAATGCGTCAGCCTGCCGGCGCGGCCGCATACCCTCACGGCCCAGGTCGACCGTGTCGTGCTGCACCCGGTGGCCGGTCTGTTGATCCTGATCCTCATCCTGTTCGTGATGTTCCAGGCGGTGTTTTCCTGGGCGCAGCCGATCATGGAACTGATCTCCGGCGGGTTCGAGGCGCTCGGCGCGTTCGTGCAGGCCAACATGCCCGAAGGGCTGTTGCAGAGCTTCCTGCAGAACGGCGTGATCTCCGGCGTCGGCAGCGTCATCGTGTTCCTGCCGCAGATCATCATCATCTTCCTGTTCATCCTGCTGCTGGAAGATCTCGGCTACATGGCCCGGGCCGCATTCCTGATGGATCGCATCATGGGCGGTGCCGGGCTGCACGGCCGCGCCTTCATTCCGCTGCTGTCGAGCTTCGCCTGCGCGATTCCGGGCATCATGGCGACCCGGGTGATCGACAACAAGCGCGACCGCCTGACCACCATCCTGATCGCGCCGCTGATGACCTGCTCGGCGCGCATCCCGGTCTACACCCTGATCATCTCCGCCTTCGTCCCGGCCGAACAGGTGTTCGGCTGGGTCAATCTGCAGGGGCTGGTGATGTTCGGCCTCTACACCGCGGGTATCGCCAGCGCGCTGGCGGTGTCGGCGCTGGTCAAGTTCTTCATGTGGCGCGACTACGAGCCGGCACCGTTCATGCTGGAACTGCCGGACTACAAGATGCCGCGGCTGAAGAGCGTGGCGATCGGCATCTACACGCGCGCCAAGATGTTTCTGCAGCGCGCCGGTACCACCATCTTCTCGATGATGGTGCTGATCTGGTTCCTGGCGTCGTTCCCGCGTCCGCCGGCCGGGGCGACGGAACCGGCGATCGACTACAGTCTGGCGTCGATCATCGGTCACGCGATCGAGCCGGTGCTCGCGCCGCTGGGCTTCAACTGGCAGATCGCGGTCGCGCTGATCCCCGGCATGGCGGCGCGCGAAGTAGCGGTGGCAGCGCTCGGCACCGTCTATGCGATCGAGGGCGGTAAGGAAGCAGCCGAGCAGATCGGCCAGGTGCTGGCCTCGAAATGGAGCTTCGCCACCGCGCTGTCGCTGCTGGCCTGGTTCGTGTTCGCGCCGCAATGCGCCTCGACGCTGGCGGTGATCAAGCGCGAAACCGGAAGCTGGCGCTGGATGGGCGTCACCTTCATCTACATGTTCGCGCTCGCCTATATCGCCAGCCTGATCACCTACAACGTCGCAGTCGCGCTCGGCGCCGGCTAGCGCCGGCGCCGATCCGGGCGTGACTATCCGGAACCGATAGCGGCCAGTCGCTCGGCCTAGAACGCTGAGAGCGGCTGCGCAGTGCGGTTGGTGCGGGCGTCGATCTGCGGCTGCACGGCGCGCAGGACCGCATTGGCAATCCCACGGCCGCGATCGTCGATCCCGGTCCATTGCGCATGGCGGCCGCGGGAGTCGACTTCCATCAGCTTGACGCCTTGCGGCACGTCCTGGCCGTCGCGGACCACGCCACGCAGGATGCCGTCGCACGGCGCGCGTACCGGGATGCCGCCGAGATGGCCGACCGGAAAGCCGTTGAACACTCGGCTGCCGATCTCGACCGCGGTTCGCCATTTTCCGCCGGCCTGCGAATACTGGAAGCGTTCGGCGCCGACGCCGCCCAGCGGACTGGCGATGCCGTCGGCCGCATCGGTCCAGCCGGCGCCGATGACGACGCCGCTGCGGCCGGGGCGGGTTTCGATCGCGACGTCGCAATTCGCGGACGTCGAGAAGCCGGGGCCGAGGCCGACGCTGACGCGCGCCAGCCGCCGCAGGTCAGGGGTAACGCGGTGCTTCTGCATCCGCGCGTCGACAAGGATGTCGATCGGGCCGATCGGCAGCAGGTCGGCAAGTGCCAGCCAGGTCACCAGCACGCTGTCGGACTGCCGCAGCGCCTGGAAGATCTCGGTGCCGTGGTCGACGCGTGCGCCGCGGACGCCTTCGATTGTGACCTCGTCGCCGTACAGTGCGTCGTGGAACGCCATCTTGCGGCGGATCACAGGCGGAAACGGATCGTGGGACATCACCACACAGCGGCCGGCGCGATGCAGATGAACCGCCACGGCGGAGGCGATCTCGTTGGTCCCGAGTACGACCGCAAAGCCGCCGGCGCCGAGCTGGAGAAACTGCGTCATCACCACCACGCTGTGTCCATTGTTCGGAATGGCTTGAAGCAAGAGCCGGACCAGAGCGGTGGATCGCTGTCAGTGGTACCCAGTAGCGGGATGTGATGTCGGAAAGCCAACGTTGTGTCGGATGCGCGGCGCGGCTGGTGTCGCTCTGATGACATCCCTTGGCAACTGGACGTGATCTATCAGCCTAAATCAAAGGTCGTAGCGGTTGGCCCGGTTCATGCAAGCTCAACTGCAACGAAATCACTGGAGACCGTCCCGTGCACCCAGAACCACTGCACGCCGAGCGGCCCGATTCCGCACCGTCATCGCATCCAGCTACGCGTCCTGCCGAGATGCCGCCCGGTATGCCGGCAGGAATGCCGGCCGCCGCCGGCGGCGCCTGCCCGTTTCACAACGATCAGCGCGAGGCGCGTACCGGTAAGCAGAAGACCCTGGTGCTGACCGGCGCATCGCGTGGCATCGGCCATGCCACCGGCAAGCTGTTCTCGGACGCCGGCTGGCGCATCATTACCTGCTCGCGGCAGCCGTTTGCTGATGATCGCTGCCCGTGGGCGACCGGCCTCGAGAACCACGTCGCGGTCGAGCTTGCCGATCACCGCGCCGTGCCAAGGGCGATCGACGAACTGAAGGAGAAGCTGGCCGGCGGTCCGCTGCATGCGCTGATCAACAACGCCGCAATCTCGCCCAAGAGCGCCGAGGGCGAACGGCTGACCTCGTTGAACACGCCGGTCGGCACCTGGATGAGCGTGTTCCACGTCAACCTGCTGGCGCCGGTGATGCTGGCGCAGGGATTGTTCGACGAACTGCGCGCCGGCCAGGGCTCGATCGTCAACGTCACCTCGATCGTCGGTTCGCGGGTGCATCCGTTCGCCGGCAGCGCCTATGCGACTTCGAAAGCGGCGCTGACCTGTCTGACCCGGGAGATGGCGCACGACTACGCGCCCTACGGCATCCGGGTGAACGCGATCGCGCCCGGCGAGATCAAGACCGACATTCTGTCGCCGGAAACCGAGGCGATGCTGGCTCCGACGATTCCGATGCGGCGGATCGGAACCCCGGAGGAGGTCGCCAAGGTGATGTTCTTTCTGTGCTCCGATGCGGCCAGCTACGTCACGGGCGAGGAAATCCATATCAATGGCGGGCAGCACGTCTGACACGTCAGCCGTGGCGAATAGTCAGCCGTTAGTCTGCAACTGATTGGCAATCACTTGGGCCGTGTGCCGGCTGCCGATCTTTTGGTCGATCTATTTTGCGCTGCGTCAATGCGGTACCGGCGCCGGACTGGTGCTAGAGTAGTAATCAGTTGATTATCAGCATTTTCGCCGGTGGTAACGAACTAAGCAGAGCTAGCCATAACTTCCGCAGCGATGCAGCCAAGATGAGCACGACATCTGGTTGGAATTCATCCACAATCTCGAAACGCTCCGGATCTGACGGGGGAAGGCTCGGGAGCGATGGAGACGAGCTATGGCTCAGCGCGAAATCCGCCTTGTCGAAAACGAGTATCCGTCGCAATCGATGACCCATCCCCCAATACCGCTGAGTGATATCGCGCTCACCGGCATTTTCGAGATTTCGAAAATCCTCACATCCCCGGCGCGGCTGGAGATTACTCTCGCCAACGTCGTCAACCTGCTGCAGTCGTTTTTGCAGATGCGTAATGGCGTGGTGTCGCTGCTCGCCGACGATGGCGTGCCCGATATTACCGTCGGCGTCGGCTGGAACGAGGGCAGCGACAATCGCTACCGCGCCCGGTTGCCGCAGAAGGCGATCGACCAGATCGTCGCGACCGCGGTCCCGCTGGTCGCCGACAATGTCTCCAGCCACCCGATGTTCACCGCCGCCGACGCGCTGGCGCTCGGCGCCACCGACGAGATCCGGGTGTCGTTCATCGGGGTGCCGATCCGGATCGATTCGCGGGTGGTGGGCACGCTGAGCATCGATCGCGTCCGTGACGGCCGGTCGCATTTCCGGATGGACGCCGACGTCCGCTTTCTCACCATGGTGGCCAACCTGATCGGCCAGACCGTGAAGCTGCATCGGGTGGTGACGCGCGATCGCGAGCGGCTGATGGCGGAAAGCCACCGGCTGCAGAAGGAACTGTCCGAGCTGAAGCCCGAGCGCGAGCGCAAGCGGGTCAAGGTCGACGGTATCGTCGGCGAGAGCCCGGCAATCAGGAAGTTGCTGGCCAAGGTCAGCATTATTGCGAAGTCGCAGTCACCGGTGTTGCTGCGTGGCGAGTCCGGCACCGGCAAGGAGCTGATTGCCAAAGCGATCCACGAATTGTCGGCGCGCGCCAACGGCCCATTCATCAAGATCAACTGCGCGGCGCTGCCGGAATCGGTGCTGGAATCCGAACTGTTCGGTCACGAGAAGGGGGCGTTCACCGGTGCGATCGCCTCGCGCAAGGGGCGGTTCGAACTCGCCGACAAGGGCACGCTGTTTCTCGACGAGATCGGCGAGATTTCGGCCTCCTTCCAGGCCAAGCTGCTGCGCGTGCTCCAGGAACAGGAATTCGAGCGGGTCGGCGGCAATCAGACCATCAAGGTCAATGTCCGGATCGTTGCCGCCACCAACCGCAATCTGGAAGAAGCGGTGGCGCGCAAGGAATTCCGCGCCGACCTGTACTACCGCATCAACGTGGTGCCGATGATCCTTCCGCCGCTGCGCGACCGGCCCACCGACATTCCGCTGCTGGCGACCGAATTCCTGAAAAACTTCAACAAGGAGAACGGGCGCGAGCTGTCTTTCGAGCAGCACGCGCTGGATCTGCTGAAAGCGTGCTCGTTCCCCGGCAATGTCCGCGAGCTGGAGAACTGCGTGCGCCGGACTGCGACCTTCGCAGGGGGCCC
>NZ_QPFS01000240.1:0-1632 GCF_010906995.1 Rhodopseudomonas sp. WA056
CATAGCGAACCGCCACCGAGGTCGCCGAGATCCATCAGCGGCTCGACGCCATCGCCCGCCAGATCGACCATATCTCCCGAACCCCGACGCGCAGCGAGCCGCCGGTCGCCCGGCAACTCAACGATGCGATTTCGCGGCTCGACGCCCGTTTGGCGCGGATCACCGAGCCGAAGCCCGCGGCGCGGCCGGCCGATACCGTCGCGGTGCCGCCCCAGACGCCGACCGAGCGTGTCGAACGCGCTGCCGAACAGGTCTACGCCACCTCGCCGACGCTCGACCCGAACGCCCTCGACAAGGCGATCGCCGAGATCGCCGCGCGCCAGAGCGAGCTCGATGCCGGAATCCGCCGGGTGCCGCGACAGCCGGCGTCGTTCGCCCCGCCGATCGCGCCGGCGATGACCCCGGCGCCCCCGCCCGCGGGGCCGGACTTTACCAGCCTCGAGCAGCAGCTCCACAAGATCACCAACCAGATCGACGCATTGCAGCGCTCCGACAAGGTCGAGCAGTCGATCGCCGCGTTCCGGGCCGACCTTGCGGAGATCCGTCAGACCATCACCGAGGCGATGCCGCGCAAGGCGATCGAGACGCTGGAAGGCGAGATCCGGTCGCTGGCACAGCGGCTCGATGAGAGCCGCGCCAACGGCAGCGACCGTGAAGTGATTGCCGGCATCGAACGGGCGCTCGGCGAGATTCACGCCGCGTTGCGCTCGCTGACGCCGGCCGAACAGCTCGCCGGTTTCGACGAAGCGATCCGCAATCTCGGCGGCAAGGTCGATATGATCGTCCGCAACGCCGACGATCCCGGCACCGTGCAGCAGCTCGAGAACGCCATCGGGGCGCTGCGCGGCATCGTCTCCAACGTCGCCTCCAACGAAGCGCTGGCGCAGCTCAGCGCCAACGTCCACACGCTCGGCGAGAAGATCGAGCAACTGGCCCAGGCCGACAGCCACAGCGTCTCGTTCGCCGCGCTGGAGCAGCGCATCTCGGCACTGACCGCAGCGCTGGAAAGCCGCGAGCGCCCGGCGCCCAGCGAGTCCACCGAACAACTCGAAAGCGCGGTGCGGGCGCTGTCGGAACGAATCGACCATCTGCCGATCGGCAACGACAATCAGTCGGCGTTCGCGCATCTCGAACAGCGCGTCACGCATCTGCTGGAGCGGATGGAAGCCGCGACCGAGCAGCGCGGCGGCAGCGCCAATCTCGGCCGAGTCGAAGAAGGCCTGCACGACATCCTGCGGATGCTCGAGCGGCAACAGTCGCAATTTGCGGTGCTGACCGACCTCGACCGCCGGCCCGCGCCAGCGCTCGATCCGAGTTTCGTCGACACCATCAAGCGCGAACTTTCCGACATGCGCTTCAGCCAGTCGGAGACCGATCGCCACACCCAGGATTCGCTCGAGGCGGTGCACAACACCCTCGGCCACGTCGTCGACCGACTGGCGATGATCGAGGGCGATCTGCGCGCCGCGCGGGCAACCCCGCCGCTGGCGCCGCAGCCGGTCCCGGTGGCGGAGCCGGCGAAGCCGTCCTTCCTGGCCGCTCCTCCGATCGCGCCCGCCTCGGCAGCGCCGGTCGCGCCATCGCCCGCAGCGCCTACGGCCGCGCCGATGCCGCAGCCGCAATCCCAGCCAC
>NZ_QPFS01000241.1:0-1502 GCF_010906995.1 Rhodopseudomonas sp. WA056
CTCAGACTGCTGACAAAGTCCTCGCCATTGGCGGGGACTTTTGATTCCATGGGGGATGCTTCGCAAACCCTCACCGCAACAGACTTCGATCGAGATGGTCAGTCTCGACGGTCTGGTTCCGAAGGATCACCTGCTTCGCAAGATCGACGCGGTGATCGATTTTTCGTTCATCCACGATCGGGTCGCCGGGCTGTATTGCCCAGACAACGGCCGGCCGCCGCTCGATCCGACGCTGATGTTCAAGGCGCTGTTCATCGGCTACCTGTTCGGCATCCGCTCCGAGCGGCAGCTGGTGCGCGAGATCGAGGTCAACGTCGCCTATCGGTGGTTTCTGGGGTTGAAGCTGACCGATCCGGTGTTCGACGCCTCGACGCTCAGCCAGAACCGGCGGCGCCGCTACAACGACACTGCGGTCGCGCAGGACATCTTCGACGCGATCGTGACCCAGGCGATCGCCAAGGGGCTGGTCGATGGCACGGTGCTCTACACCGATTCCACGCATCTGAAGGCCAACGCCAACAAGAACCGCTACGACACCGCAGTGGTCGCCAAATCGCGGGCCGATTACTGGGATGATCTGGACGCCGCGATCGAGGCGGATCGCGCGGCCCACGGCAAGAAACCCCTCCCGGAGAAAGAGCGACAGCCGGTCGAGAAGGAGACCAAGGTGTCGCGGACCGATCCGGATGCCGGCTACATGGTGCGCGAAGGCAAGCCGAAGGGATTCTTCTACCTCGACCACCGCACCGTCGACGGCCGGCTCGGGATCATCACCGATACACACGCCACGCCGGCCAACGTCCACGACTCGATCGTCTATCTCGGCCGGCTCGATCGCCAACGGCAACGCTTCGGCTTTGATGTCGCCGCCGTCGGCCTCGACGCCGGCTATGCCACCTCAGGAATCGCCCACGGCCTGGAACAGCGCAACATTCCGGGCGTCATCGGCTATCGCCGGCCAACCCCGCCGCGGCCCGGCATGATGCCGAACAAGGCCTTCGCCTATGAAGCGGAGCTGGACAGCTATCGTTGCCCGCAGGGACAGTTACTCAGCTACTCCACCACCGATCGCACCGGCTACCGCCACTACAAGAGCGATCCTGCGATCTGCAAAGACTGTCCGCTGCTCGCCTCGTGCACGTCGAGCCGCAACGCGGTTCGTCTGATCACCCGCCACGTCTGGGCCGAGGCCCGCGAGCGCACCGACGCCAACCGTCTAACGCCCTGGGGCAAGCGCATCTACAAACGCCGCAAGGAGACGGTCGAACGTTCCTTTGCCGACGCCAAACAGCTCCATGGCCACCGCTACGCGCGCTTCAGAGGCCTGGTGGCCGTCAAATGCCAGTGCCTGCTGGCAGCCGCCGCCCAGAACATCAAGAAGATAGCCCTCGCACTGGCCACCGGGCCAATTCCCGCGCCAGGCTGAGACACCGGGCGCTGCGCCACTCGCCAAAAACAAAACCCCGCCGAAAATCGACGGGGTTTGTCAGCGGTCTGAGGGC
>NZ_QPFS01000242.1:0-1489 GCF_010906995.1 Rhodopseudomonas sp. WA056
CGACGCCGGTCGCCAGGTGGTGGTGGCGGCCGACCGGCCGCCGTCCGATCTCGAAAGTCTCGACGAGCGGGTGCGCTCGCGGCTCGCCGGCGGCCTCGTGGTCGAAATGGCGCCGCTCGGCGAGGATCTGCGCCTCGGCATCCTGCGCTCGCGCGTGGTCGCGGCCCGCGCCCATCACGTCAGCTTCGACGTGCCGCAGCCGGTGCTCGAGTATCTCGCACGCACCATCACCCATAACGGTCGCGATCTCGAAGGCGCGATCAATCGCCTGCTGGCGCATTCCAAGCTGAACAATCAGCCGGTCACGCTGGAAATGGCCGAGCATGAAGTCCGCGACCTGATCCGCCCCTCCGAGCCGAAGCGGATCAAGATCGAGGACATCCAGCGCATCGTCGCCCGGCAGTACAACGTCAGCCGCTCCGACCTGTTGTCGTCGCGTCGGACCGCCAATGTGGTGCGACCGCGCCAGGTCGCGATGTATCTGGCCAAAACACTGACGCTGCGCTCGCTGCCGGAGATCGGCCGCCGCTTCGGCGGACGCGACCACACCACGGTGCTGCACGCGGTCCGCAAGATCGAAGGACTGGTGTCGAAGGACAATACGCTGTCCGACGAAGTCGAATCCCTGAAGCGCCAGCTTCAGGAATAGGCGCCTGGCCGCCGCCACAATGGGCATCATGGCCAGCCTGAATCCCGGGGAAATTTGGGCCGGCGGCGGCTGCGCGCTCTTGCGCGAGCCGCACAACCACGCCACCCTGCGGACCCCCCGCGGGTCCGGGTGACCTCAGCGGGTGCCAATGGCCTTGGCGCCGCATCCGGCTGCCGGGCCTCCTCCATCATATCCGGCAGCTTCATCACACGATGCGGGCGCGGAGCAGGCGGGTTTTGCAATGAAGGTCACGGTCGAACGCGCGCAACTGTTGAAGTCGCTGAGCCACGTGCATCGCGTGGTCGAGCGCCGCAACACTATCCCGATCCTCGGCAACGTGCTGGTGCGCGCCGAAAACGCCCAGCTCGCGCTCAAGGCGACCGACCTCGACCTCGAGGTGACGGAAACGCTGCCGGCCGAAACCGCGACCGCCGGTTCGACCACTGTACCGGCCCACATGTTCTACGACATCGTCCGCAAGCTACCGGACGGTTCGCAGATCGTGCTGGAGAGCGACGGTGACCGTTCGGTGCTGGCGATCCGCGCCGGCCGTTCGCGGTTCACGTTGCAGACCCTGCCGGAGAGCGATTTCCCGGATCTCGCAGCCGGCGAGATGAGCCACGCCTTCCGGCTACCGGCGTCCGACGTCAAACGGCTGATCGATCGCACCCAATTTGCGATCTCGACAGAAGAGACCCGTTACTATCTCAACGGCATCTATCTGCACACGGCCGGCAGCTCCGGCGCCGCGAGTTTGCGCGCGGTCGCCACCGACGGACACCGTCTGGCGCAGCTCGACCTGACGTTGCCGAGCGGTGCCGACGGCATGCCCGGCGTGAT
>NZ_QPFS01000243.1:0-1435 GCF_010906995.1 Rhodopseudomonas sp. WA056
GACCACCACGCCGATCGCGGCGGAGACCACGCCGAACTTGGCGGGCGTCCAATCCAGTCCCGCCTGCGACAGACGCATTCCCAGCGGAACGTTCTTCTGCTTCTGGCTGCGGGTCTCGATTTCCTTCAGCGAGCCCTCGATCTGCTCGCGACGTGATCGCTGGGTGCGGTCGACCTGACGAACGGCCGGAGTCGTTCTGGCCACGGAGGTGAGCCGCTTCTCCACATTCTTCTCGCCGGACAGCAGCGGATAGATGAAGACCCACGCCACCCCGCCGACGGCGACCGCCGCGAAGAAGCCGAGTGCGAGCGTCTGCATCTCCATCGCACCGGCTCCTTATGGGGTCGCGACGACCTCCGCGGCATCGAGCGCCGCGGCGAGTCGTTGCTCTTCGCCGTAGTAGCGGGCGCGTTCCCAAAATCGCGGACGACCGATACCGGTGGCGCGGTGTCGACCGACGATGTGGCCGTTGGCGTCCTCGCCCAGCAGGTCGTAGACGAAGATGTCCTGGGTGATGATGGTGTCGCCTTCCATCCCCACCACCTCGGTGACGTGGGTGATGCGACGCGATCCGTCGCGCAGGCGCGCAGCCTGGATGATGACGTCGATCGAGGCGCAGATCATCTCGCGGATGGTCCGCGACGGCAGCGCGAATCCCCCCATCGTGATCATCGATTCGCAGCGCGACAGCGCCTCGCGCGGGTTGTTGGCGTGGAGCGTACCCATCGAGCCGTCGTGACCGGTGTTCATCGCCTGCAACAGGTCGAACGCTTCCGGACCGCGGACTTCGCCGACGATGATCCGTTCCGGCCGCATACGCAGGCAGTTGCGGACCAGATCGCGCATCGTGATCTGGCCTTCGCCTTCGATATTCGGCGGCCGGGTTTCGAGCCGGACCACGTGAGGCTGCTGCAACTGCAGTTCGGCGGCGTCTTCACAGGTGATGATGCGTTCGTCGTCGTCGATGTAGTTGGTGAGGCAATTGAGAAGCGTGGTCTTGCCCGAGCCGGTACCGCCCGAGATCAGTACGTTGCAGCGGACGCGACCGATGATCTGAAGGATCTGGGCGCCCTCGGGAGTGATCGCGCCGAACTTGACCAACTGGTCGAGCGTCAGCTTGTCCTTCTTGAATTTGCGGATGGTGAGCGCCGGCCCGTCGATCGCCAGCGGCGGTACGATGGCGTTGACGCGCGAGCCGTCGGCGAGGCGCGCGTCGCAGATAGGAGAGGATTCGTCGACACGCCGGCCGACCTGGCTGACGATGCGCTGGCAGATGTTGAGGAGCTGCTGATTGTCGCGAAAGCGGATGCCGGTGCGCTGGATGCGGCCGGCGACCTCGATGTAGACCGTGCCGGCGCCGTTGACCATGATGTCGGAGATGTCGTCGCGGGACAGCAGCGGCTCGAGCGGTCCATAGCCGAGCACGTCGTTATCG
>NZ_QPFS01000244.1:0-1424 GCF_010906995.1 Rhodopseudomonas sp. WA056
CCCCCGTCCCTCCCCGCCGATCTCAAAGCCGTGCTGGAGCAGTTGCTACACGGCACGCAACGTGCCGACGCGGCCGCGCGGGCGGAGCGGATTTCGCTGACCTATCGCGGCGGCGGCACCTCGGCGCCGATCACCAGCGAGGCCGACGCGCTGGCCTATGCGGGCGCGCGGATGCCGGCGACCTATGCGGCGGTGATCGCCTGCCTCAACGCGATGTACGCGATCCGGCCAGGCTTCGCGCCGACAACGCTGCTCGACGTCGGCGCCGGCCCCGGCACCGCGAGTTGGGCCGCCGCCCAGGCGTTCGAAACGCTGCAACATTTCACGCTGCTCGACGCCAATCCGGCACTGCGCAGGCTGGCGCTGCAACTGGCCGAGGCGACGCGGCTGCCTGCGATCGACTACCGGCTCGGCGACGCCTGCAAGGCGCTGGCCGATGCGCCGGAGGCGACGCTGGTGATCGCCAGCTACGTCATCAACGAGCTCTCCGACGCGGCGCGCGCCCCGTTCGCCGACGCGCTGTGGCGCAAGACCACCGATACGCTGCTGGTGGTCGAGCCCGGCACCCCGGCGGGCTACCAGCGCATCCTCGATCTGCGCGACCGGCTGATCGCGCAAGGCGCGCGCGTCATCTCGCCGTGCCCGCATGAGAACGCCTGTCCGCTGAGAGCGCCGGACTGGTGCCACTTCGTGCAGCGACTGCCGCGCTCGAAGCTGCATCTGCAGCTCAAGGCCGCCGACGTGCCGTTCGAAGACGAGAAGTTCAGCTATGTGGTGCTGACTCGCGCCGGCCTGCCGGAGCGGCCGGCGCGGGTGCTGACCCAGCCCGAACAGACCAAGGCGGCAATCACCGCCAAGCTGTGCATGCCCGGCGGCCGGCTCGACTTCGCCGTCGCGCCTCGCCGCGACAAACCGGCCTATGCGCGGTTTCGGCGACTGGCATGGGGCGATACGCTCGATTGAACGTTCGCACCTGCAGCGGCGACCAATCGGGACCGCGCCGGTTGCGCGGGCCCTGTTGCGCGCCTGATATTCCAGCGAGACGGAGCAGGATCTTGGTTGGATGGGAGCCGCCAATATGTGGATTTTCCTCGGCATTGTCGCCGCGCTCGCGCTGTATGCGCTGCTGACCTACAATCGCCTGGTGGCGCTGCGCCAGCGCGTCGGCCAGGCGTTCGCCGACATCGACGTGCAGCTCAAGCAGCGGCACGATCTGATTCCGAACCTGGTCGAGACGGTGAAGGGCTACGCGGCGCACGAGCGCTCGACGCTCGAGGACGTCGTCAAGGCGCGCAACGCCGCGATCTCGGCGCAGGGGCCAGGCCAGATGGCGGCCGCCGAGAACGCGCTGACCGCCTCGCTCAGCCGGCTGATCGCGCTCGGCGAGGCCTATCCGGACCTCAAGGCCAACGCCAATTTCCAGC
>NZ_QPFS01000245.1:0-1402 GCF_010906995.1 Rhodopseudomonas sp. WA056
CCCGCAGGGGGGGGGGGAGGAGGGTTGGCTGCGGGTGGAGGTCATACCTCAACATCAACGGACGTCGCATGACTGACCTCCTCGCGCTCGAAGGCGTGCACACCAATATCGGCCGCTATCACATCCTGCAGGGCGTCGACTTCGCCGTCCCCGCCGGACAGACCACGATGCTGCTCGGCCGCAACGGCGCCGGCAAGACCACGACGCTGCGCACCATCATGGGGCTGTGGCCGGCCTCGCGCGGCGAGATCACCCTTGGCGGCCGGCGGATCGAAGCGATGGCGACGCCGGACATCGCGCGGCTCGGCGTCGGCTACGTGCCGGAGACCATGGCGGTGTTCTCCGATCTCACCGTGAAGGAAAACCTGATCCTGGCGGCGCGCGACGGCGACCTCGACACCGCGCGGCTCGACTGGATCTTCGGCTTCTTCCCGGCCTTGCGAAAATTCTGGCTGTCGCGCGCCGGCTCACTGTCCGGCGGGCAGAAGCAGATGCTGTCGATCGCCCGCGCCATCGTCGAGCCACGCGAGCTGCTGTTGATCGACGAGCCGACCAAAGGGCTGGCGCCGGCGATCATCGGCGCGCTGATCGACTGCTTCGCCGAACTCAAGCGCACCGGCGCCACCATTCTGCTGGTCGAGCAGAACTTCCATGTCGCGCAACAGATCGGCGACAGCGTGCTGGTGATGGACAACGGCATGATCGTGCATCGCGGCGCCATGGCCGAGCTTGCCGCCGACGTGCCGCTGCAGGAACGCCTGCTCGGCCTCAGCCTGGAGGCGCATCAGTGATGAGAACCACCGCCCTCTCCCCGTCATTGCGAGCCGACGGCGAAACGCGTAGCCCGCATGAGCGCAGCGATATGCGGGTTGTCGCCTCATCCCCGCATGTCGCTTTCGCTCATGCGGGCTACGCGCTCAGCCGGGAGGCGCAATTATGACCAGCACCGACATCCCCGCCCCCTCCACCTCCGACCCGCTGCCGCAGGCCAGGCGCGACCTCGTTCCCGTGCTGCTGCCGGCGATCCTGGCGCTGTTGATGCTGCCTCTGGTCGGCTCGTTCTCGTCATGGGTGACGCTGACGGTCGCCAGCCTGGCGATGGGCATGATGATCTTCATCATGGCGTCGGGCCTGACGCTGGTGTTCGGCCTAATGGACGTACTGAATTTCGGCCACGGCGCTTTCATCGCGGTCGGCGCCTATGTGGCGACGCTGGTGCTGCTGCCGCTGGCGGCGATGTCGGGTGCGGATTCGCTGCTCACCAATCTCGCCGTGCTGGTGCCGGCGGTGCTGGCCGCGATGGCGGTGTCGGGCGCGCTCGGCGTGGTGGTCGAGCGGGTGCTGATCCTGCCGGTCTACGGCCAGCATCTGAAGCAGATCCTGCTGACCCCCGGCGGGCTGA
>NZ_QPFS01000246.1:0-1208 GCF_010906995.1 Rhodopseudomonas sp. WA056
AGATGTGTATAGGAGACAGTTCAGCGTCAGTGTCAGCATCGCCACCGTCGCGGCTGCAGGCGGCGCGATTGCCGCCAGCGCGTCGATCAGGGCGGCGTCGCTGCCGGGCGTGCTGCGCGGGCCGAGGGCGCGCTGCAAGCCGCTGCGCAGGCCGTCTGCAATCGCGGCGCCGTCCGTGCCGAGGGAAAACAGGGCCGCCATCGTGGTGGTCGCCGCGAATCCGGCCATCCACACGACCAGTCGGCCGATCGGGTACCATTCCAGCGGCGCCGTGTCGCCTTGCGGGGCGTCGGCAGGACGCGCCAGCAGCGCGAGATGGCCGAGCCAGCACGCCGGGACGGCGATGGTGAGGAGAAAGGCGATGGCGTAAGGAAAGCTGACGAGCGCAGCGAGGCCGGCGGCGGCGATCAGGCCACCGATTGCGGCGGCGACCACGCCCCAGCCGAGCGCGGCCACCATCAACGGCAGCGGGGCCAGGTAGAACAGCAGGAGTGCGATCAGCGCGCCCGAGACGATCGAGGCGAACATCAACGCCGAAGCACAGCCGGCGGCGAGCGCGATCAGGACTTGAAACATCATTAGCTGTCCCGCTCCCTTCGAGCGGTTAGAGGCGTTTCGCCCCAACCATCGGCGACCGGACGACCCGGAAGCCTTATGAAAATTCGAAGGGCCCCGCGGCGCGGACGCCGCGAGGCCACTTCGATCAGCGGATCACGTAGGGCAGCAGACCGAGGAAGCGGGCGCGCTTGATGGCGCGCGCGAGTTCGCGCTGCTTCTTGGCGGAGACGGCGGTGATGCGGCTCGGCACGATCTTGCCGCGCTCCGAGACGTAACGCATCAACAGCTTGGAATCCTTGTAGTCGATCTTCGGCGCATTCGCTCCCGTGAACGGGCAGGTCTTGCGGCGGCGGAAGAACGGACGGCGGGCACCTGCTTCAGCCATGATGCTTACTCCTCGACTGCTGCTGCGGGGGCGTCGGCGTCTTCACGCGGACGGCGCGGACCACGATCGCCACGGAAACCGTCGCGGTCGCCACGGCCTTCGCGGTCACCACGGAAGCCACCCTCGCGGGGGCCACGGTCGTCGCGTTCGCGATCGCGATCGGCCTTGCGCATCATCGCCGAGGGGCCTTCCTCGTGTTCATCGACGCGCACCGTCAGATAACGGATGACGTCTTCGTTGATCCGCTCCTGGCGCTCGATTTCGG
>NZ_QPFS01000247.1:0-1188 GCF_010906995.1 Rhodopseudomonas sp. WA056
GATCCCCGGCCCACACCGCAAAGCCTGCGTCCGTGCCGGCGAAGGCTGCGAAGCGACTGGTGAAGCCTGCCGGCCAGGGCTCACTGTTTTAGAATTGGTTTTCGCGATCCGCAGCGAAAACGACGCCGCCATGACATCGCGGCGGTTTGCAATGCGGCGCAACCGTTCTATCTGTCAGGGGTATCGACCCGCAGCTTTGCATCATTCCGCAACCTGCGGTTTTCCAGGAGATCGGCCGTGCTCAACAAATTTGGCTTCTCGGGTTCGGGTGAAGCCCAGGTGCAGTATCTCGATGGCGACTTCCGGGTGATCTCACCCGGTACCTATGTGCGCTGCGCCGTTACCGGGGTGCAGATCCCGCTCGACGAGCTGAAATATTGGAGCGTCGATCTCAAGGAGCCCTACGCGACTCCGGAAGCCGTGCTGAAGCGGCACCATCCGGAAGCATTGCAGTCCAAGGGTTGAGGCTCGCTCAGCGCCGCGCGGCTAGCCGCTCGGCGCGAGCCCGGTTGAGACGGTCGAGCAGGAACAGGCGCAGCGCAGCCTCGTCGTCGAACGCCAGCGTCACCGCCAGCGTCACAATCTCCACGCCAAGGCTCGCCGCCGCACGCCCGATCCGGGCCAGATCCTTCTCCGTCGTCACCAGCGTCAAGCCGCCGCGCCTAGCCGCCGCGGCAAGTTCCGCCAACTCCTCCGCCGTGAACGGATGATGATCGGCAAAGGCGCGCTGCTCCACCACCTCGACACCACTGGCACGCAGCGTCGCGACGAAGCGCGCCGGATCGCCGATGCCCGCGAACGCCAACACCCGCCGGCCACGCAGCGCCTCGACCGACGCCGCCTGCGGCACCAGCCGCGCCCGCAGCACCGTTCCGCCCTGGGCGGCGATCTGCGCCGCAATACCGTCAGCGGCGGAGCCGTCGCCGACGACGACCAGTGCATCGGTACGCGCGATCTGCAGCGCCAGCGGCGCCCGCAGCGGACCTGCCGGAAATACGCTGCCGTTACCGACGCCGCGGTGGCTGTCGATCACGATCAACGCCGCGTCCTTGATCAGCGCGGAGTTCTGAAAGCCGTCGTCCATCAGGATGACGCTGGCGCCCTGCGAGGCGGCGACCACCGCGCCGTCGCTGCGTTCGCGCGCCACCACCACCGGCACGGATCCGGCCCTGTCCCTTATACACATCT
>NZ_QPFS01000248.1:0-1152 GCF_010906995.1 Rhodopseudomonas sp. WA056
TAGTGCCCGAGGCCGACCTCCTGCTTGAGCTCCTGGTAGTCACGCTCGATCCGCCAGCGCAGCTTGGCGAGGTCGACGAGCGGTCGGAAGCCGATCGTCTCCGGCAGTGTCGCAAGCCAATATTTGGTCGGTTCAGTTTCGTCCTCCGGCCACTCGACCAGCAGCCACTCCGGCCGCAGCGTCTCCGGGATCAGCTTGTTATGTCCGACACTGACGCGCACGCGCGCGAAGCGCGACGATAGAAAATCGGCCGAGCCTTCCCGCCAAACCACCGTGCGCCATGCCCGCTTCGGCAGGGCGAGCGCCACGTCTTTGGCCGAGACGAGGTCGGGCTCGTCGCGGCGGCCCGTATTGTTCAAAGGCTTGCCTTTGCGGCGCGGTCCGGTCCCGGATCGCCACATCAAGGTGTTCGGCAGAATGCCCACCACATAGGGGACCTCAAGGGCCGTCATTCCGGCGCGCAGACGCGAGTCGTTGCCATAGGCCGCGTCCATCAAGGCGACGCCACGCGGCAGGCCGGCCGCGCATGCCCATTGGATTTGCTCCAGCGCGATCTCGGGTTTGGTGGTGAACTTGATCTCCTTCGGCACGCCCGCCTTCTTCCGGCGCGCCCGATCCTTGCTCCAGTCCTGCGGCAGATACAGACGATAGGCCACCGGAAGGCTGGCCGTGTGATTGGCGACCGACAGCGTCACCGTCACCTGGCAATTGGCCTGCTTACCGAGCTGCCCGCAATATTGATGGTGCACGCCGACCGAATGCTTGCCTTGCTTGGGGAACGACGTGTCGTCGATGATCCACGCCTCGATCGGTCCGTCTTTCTCGATCGCCGGCAACACCATCTCGCGCACCTTGGCCAGCACCTTCTCGTCGGACCATGTCGCGACACCGACGAAGTGCAACAGTGACTGGTGCTGCGCCGCCGTCCGGGCCGGTGCCGTTCGCGCCGCCATCGGCTCCACGCTCTTGCGCTCGCCCGGCAACACCAATCCGGTGCAATAGTCCCGTAGCGGACCGGCGCGATCCACATGCCCGATCACGCTCGCAAGCCCCGCCACATACCTCGCAAACCGTACTTCACTGCCGCCGTCGAAATCGAGACTCATTTGGCGCCTCCATCTGCCAAAATCTGAATCTCAATAGATACTTGAG
>NZ_QPFS01000249.1:0-1049 GCF_010906995.1 Rhodopseudomonas sp. WA056
CCCCAGCCCTCTCCCGCAGGCGGGAGAGGGAGCGCGCTGTGCGCGGGGAGAGGACTTCGGCCAACACGCTCACAGCACCCGCTCCCGGCTGTATTTGTTCGGCAGTAGCTCGCTGATCCCGACCGTTTCGACGCCGTCCGGTCCCGGCACCAGCACCCGGGCGTTGCGGTCGTAATCCCAGATCAATTCGCGGCAGGCGCCGCAGGGCGACACCACGCGGACCTCGCGATTGGACTCGTGCGGCTTGGGGTGGCGCACCGCCACGATGGTGTCGATGCCGGCCTCGCCCAGTTCGGTGATTACCTGCCCCAGCGCGACCGCCTCGGCGCACACCGCCATGCGGCCCAGATACGCGTCGAGATTGACCGCGACATAGCGCCGGCCGGTGCGGGTCAGCAGCGCGGCACCGACCTCCTGCCAGTCGTTGCGATAGCGCTTGGTAATCGCTTCGATCGCGGCATCGATCAGCGCGCGGTCGGTGTCGGTGATACTCACTTCGACAGCTCCTTCAGGCCGAGCTTGATCAGTTGCGCGGTCGCGGCGTCCTCGCCGGCACTGCGCGACGCCGCAGCGACAGCCGCCGCCGCCTGCGGCTGGCCATAGCCGAGATTGACCAGCGCAGAGATCGCGTCGGCGACGGCGCGCGGCGCGGTGTTGTCGTCGATCGCGCCGGACAGATGCACCACCGCCGGATCGACGTTGCCGAGCGCCGGCACCTTGTCCTTAAGCTCGGTGACGATGCGCTCGGCGACCTTCGGCCCGACGCCGGGCGTGCGCGCCACCGCGGCTTTGTCACGCAACGCGATCGCATTGGCGAGGTCGTGCGGCGGCAGCGTCGACAGCACGGCCAGCGCCACCTTCGCGCCGACGCTCTGCACCGTCTGCAAGAGGCGGAACCACTCGCGCTCGGTATCGGTGCGGAAGCCGAACAGCTTGATCTGGTCTTCTCGCACATAGGTCTCGATCGACAGCACCGCCGCCTCGCCCGGCGACGGCAGCGCCTGCAGAGTGCGGCTGGCGCAATGCACCTGATAACCAACGCCCTGCAC
>NZ_QPFS01000024.1:0-44685 GCF_010906995.1 Rhodopseudomonas sp. WA056
AGGTCTCCTGGCTTGCGGGTCATTGCCTCAGTCCGCCTTCCCAGGATTGCTCCCAGTGGCCTGATGACGTCGGCTCGCCGCTGACAGTTGCGGGGGCAGCTCCGGCTCAGGCGGTAACGCCGCACCGAATTCCCTCTTAGCCCTCGATCAAACGATTCGAGAGACCGCGAATACAATATGTAGTGCTCTGGCTACCGTTCTTGTCAAGCTGTCGATGTGTCATTGCTGCCGCTCGCGGGCGCGGATGCGGCCGCATCGGCTCGGCGCCAAGCCTCGATCTGCTCTGGACGGTGCGCGAGCGCCGTGATCGGGGCGGGCGGATACAGCACCAGAAACACCGAGTTCTTGCCGCTGCGGAACGAGGTGTGGCCGGACGTCGGCAGCCGGCCGTCCTTGGTCCAGCGACGGCGCTCGCGTGAGCTGATCGCCAGGATCTCGTCGACCTCCTTCGGGTAGATCCGTTCGGCTTGGAAGGCGGCGATCTCCGCGTCGATCGCCGTCAGCAGGCCGGACATGTCGAACGACGGTTGCCGTATCGTCGCGCTCGCTCCGTAGCCGTCCTGCGTCGCTTCGAGCTTCAGCCTGCGCAGCAGCCTCAGCACCCGGCGGATCACCGCTTTCGCACGGCGGCCTGAACCGAGCGCAACGGCGAAGGTCGGCTCGAACCGCAGCGCGATACCATCATCACATGGACCGAACCACACATAGCGCTTGCAGGTGTCCTGATCGTTCGAGGTCATGCTTCACCACGGCGGTCCCGGCGCGCACTGTCTCGTCTCGATCAGTTCGGGTCAATTCGTCGAATAGGGTGAGAACGAGTTGCAGTTTTCGTCGACGTGGAGCGTGCGGCCGACCGGGGGGAAGGCGCGCTGTGGGCAAGCCGGCCGTTCGCAGATCCGGCAGCCCGCGCCGATGGGAATTGCGATCGACGGATTGGAGAGATCGAGGCCGTCGGAATAGACCAGTCGCCCGGCATGCTGCAGATCGCATCCGAGCGCGACCGCGAAAGTCTTGCGCGGCGCGTGATAGCCGCCTTGATCGTGCGATACGGTGCGCGCCACCCACAGATAGGTGCGGTCGTCCGGCATTCGGGCGAGCTGAGTCAGAATCCGGTCGGGTTGCGAGAACGCCTCGTAGACGTTCCACAGCGGACACGTCCCGCCGCCTCGGGAGAAATGGAAATCGGTCGCCGATTGACGTTTCGAGATGTTGCCTGCGCGGTCCACCCGGATGAAGAAGAACGGCACGCCGCGTGCGCCCGGTCGCTGCAACGTGCTGAGACGGTGGCAGATGGTCTCGTAGCCGACGCCGAAATGCCGGCCGATCCGTGCGATGTCGTAGCGGACCGCTTCGGCCTTCTGGCGGAATACCCCGTAGGGCAGCAGCAACGCGCCGGCGAAATAGTTGGCGAGCCCGATCCGTGCAAGCTTGCGCGACGCTTCGTCGCCGAACGGACTTTCACCGACGAGCGCGTCGATCGTTTCGCGATGTTCCAGAAACGCCAGTTGGGTGCCCATTTGGAACGCTTGCTGACCTGGCTGTAGTCGTGCCGACAGCCGCAAGGTTCGGTCCCCCGCGCTGAAGCTGCGTTGCAGGTCGAGCCTCTGGTCGTCGGTCTCGGTGATCCTGACCTCGACGCCGTGCCGCGATCGCAGGCGGTCGACCAAAGCGGCCGCGACCTGCTGGATCGTGTGTCCGACGTCTGCCGCGGTCAGTTCGGCGGCTTCGTCGAGCTCGGCGATGTAGTTGTGCCTCGCATAGAAGAAGTCGCGGACTTCTTCGAACGGGGTGGACACCGGCGCGCCCGGACGATCCTGGCGATCGTCGCCGAGGCGCGCCGCCAGCGCCGACGACTGCTCCAGCGCGAAGTGATAGCGCCGGTAGATCGCGACCAGGGCTCGCCCGGCCGCCGGCATGTTGGAGGCGAGCTCGCGCACGTCGCTCGACGTCATGCTCTCGCCGATCAGCGGGTCCGACAGCGCTTCCTTGAGGTCGGCGATCAGCCGTGCCTCGTCGTCCTCGGAAAACAATTGCACGTCGATGCCCAGCGTCGCGTTGAGCTTCAGCAACACCGGGACCGTCAGTGGACGCTGGTTGTTCTCGATCTGATTGAGGTAGCTCGGCGAGACGCCGACGGCCGTGGCGAGCGCCTGCTGCGTCATGCCGCGCTGCTCGCGCAGCCGCCGCAGCCGCGCTCCTACATACGCTTTCTTCATCTCGCCTCCGCCCACCGACTTCGCAATCTTCGCAACTCGCCGCGCCCCGCTTTGCAAATCTTCGCAGGTTTAGTGCTTTACGGCGGCCTGCGTTCGCCAATATGCCGAACCATACGCCAAGACAAGCCGAAGGAGGTGGCGCCATGAGCGTGACGAGCTTCGATGCTCCACACGAGACTCGCTTCGTCGAGATGATTTTCCCGGAGCAAGCTAATCACTACGGCACACTGTTCGGCGGCAACGCGCTCAACCTGATGGGCAAGGCCGCCTTCGTCGCGGCGACACGGCGGGCGCGCCAACCGATCGTGATGGCGACATCGGACAAGATCGAATTCCACGTTCCGGTGAAGGTCGGCGATCTCGTCGAATTGACTGCCCGCGTGGTGCGGGTCGGGCGCTCGTCGATGACCGTCGTCGTCGACGTGGTCAGCGAAGCGCTGATTTCCGGTGCCCGGCAACTCGCAGTCCGCGGCTCGTTCGAAATGGTCGCCGTCGACAAGGCCGGCAGACCGACGCCCGTGCAAGTACTTTCATCGACGACGACCATCACCCAGGAGACCACTTCGTGAAGCTGCATACCGTCCGTACCGCCCGTTCCGCCGACCGTTTGCCCCGCGCCGAGCAGCTCGCCTGGAAGATCGCCGAGGTCGCTGCCGATCCGGTCGCCGTCGAGCCGGAGGTGGTCGAGATGATCGGCAATCGGATCATCGACAACGCCGCCGTGGCGGCTGCGTCGATCGCCCGGCGTCCGGTCGCCAGCGCCCGGGCGCAAGCGATGGCGCATCCGTATCGCGCCGGCGCGACGGTGTTCGGGCTGGCGCTCGACCGGCGCGTTTCGCCCGAATGGGCGGCGTGGGCCAACGGCGTCGCCGTCCGCGAGCTGGATTTCCACGACACCTATCTGGCGGCGGACTACTCGCATCCGGGCGACAACATTCCGCCGATTCTCGCGGTGGCGCAGCACTGCGGCCTCGACGGCGCCGCGCTGGTCCGCGGTATCGCGGCGGGCTACGAAATCCAGGTCGATCTCGTCACCGGGATCTGCCTGCACGAGCACAAGATCGATCACATCGCGCATCTCGGCCCCTCCGCCGCAGCAGGCATCGGAACGGCGCTACGGCTGCCGCCCGAGGTGATCTATCAGGCCGTCCAGCAGGCGCTGCACGTCACCACCACGACGCGGCAATCGCGCAAGGGCGAAATTTCGAGCTGGAAGGCTTACGCCCCGGCGTTCGCCGGCAAGATGGCGGTCGAGGCGGTCGACCGGGTGATGCGCGGCGAAGGCGCGCCGTCGCCGGCCTGGGAGGGCGAGGACGGCTTCATCGCCTGGCTGCTCGGCGGCCCCAAGGCGGAGTATCAGGTGCCGCTGCCGGACCACGGCGAGGCCAAGCGGGCGATTTTGCAGACGTACACCAAGGAGCACTCCGCCGAGTATCAGAGCCAGGCGCTGATCGACCTCGCGCGACGGATGGGGCCGGTGCTGCGGGAGCGGACGCCGGATCTGTCGAAGATCAAGAGCATCGTCCTGCATACCAGCCATCACACCCACTATGTGATCGGCACCGGTGCCAACGATCCGCAGAAGATGGACCCGACCGCGAGCCGCGAAACGCTCGACCACTCGATCATGTACATCTTCGCCGTCGCGCTCGAAGACGGCGGCTGGCATCACGAGCAGTCCTACGCGCCTGAGCGTGCGGCGCGGCCTGCCACGATCGCGCTGTGGCACAAGGTGTCGACGGTGGAAGATCCGGAATGGACGCGGCGCTATCACAGCCGCGATCCGAAGGAGAAGGCGTTCGGCGCCCGCGTCGTGGTCACCCTCGACGACGGATCGATCGTCGAGGATCAGATCGCCGTCGCCGATGCGCATCCGTTCGGGCGCCGGCCGTTCCGCCGCGAGCAGTATGTCGGCAAGTTCCGCACCCTGGCGGACGGCGTCGTCGAGCAGTCGGAGCAGGACCGTTTCCTCGAACTCGTCGACCGGCTGCCCGAGTTGAGCTCGGCCGAGCTCGGCGGACTGAGCTTCGCTGTCGCGCCGTTCCGGCTCGGGGTGGCGTCGCCGGCCGGCATCTTCGATTGGAAGTCCGGATCGTAAGCTGGGGCCGAACAATTCTAATCACCAGGGAGGAAGCAATGACAGACCACGCGATTGCGCGTCACAGCGCTCCGCCGAAGAAGTCCGTCGCGTTGTCCGGCGTCATCGCCGGCAACACCGCGCTGTGCACGGTCGGGCGAACCGGAAACGATCTGCACTATCGGGGGTACGACATTCTCGACATGGCGGAGACCTGCGAGTTCGAAGAGATCGCGCATCTTCTGGTGCACGGGTCCCTGCCGACGGTCGCGGAACTGGCCGCCTACAAGGCCAGACTGCGAAGCCTGCGCGGGCTGCCGGCGGCGGTGCGCAGTGCCCTCGAAGCACTGCCGGCGGCGGCGCATCCGATGGATGTGATGCGCTCCGGGGTGTCCTCGCTCGGCTGCGTTCTGCCGGAAGCGGGCGACCTCAATCATCCGGGGGCGCGTGACATTGCCGACCGGCTGTTGGCCTCGTTCGGCTCGATGCTGCTGTACTGGTACCACTTCGCCCACACCGGCCGCCGCATCGAGGTCGAGACCGACGACGACAGCATCGGCGGTCACTTTCTGCATCTGCTGCACCGGACCAAACCGCGAGAGTCCCACGTCCGCGCGATGCATACTTCGCTGAACCTGTATGCCGAGCACGAGTTCAACGCCTCGACCTTCACGGCGCGCTGCATCGCCGGGACCGGCGCCGACTTCTACTCGGCGATCGCCGGCGCGATCGGAGCGCTGCGTGGTCCCAAGCACGGCGGCGCCAACGAAGCGGCGTTCGAAATCCAGAAGCGATACGCGACTCCCGAGGAGGCGGAGGCCGACATCCGCCGTCGAGTGGCTGCGAAGGAGGTGGTGATCGGGTTCGGCCACCCGGTCTACACCATCGCCGACCCGCGCAACCGCGTGATCAAGGAAGTCGCGCGGCGGCTTTCGGTCGAGGCCGGATCGGTGAAGATGTTCGAGATCGCCGACCGGATCGAGGCGGTGATGCACGAATCCAAGAAGATGTTTGCCAATCTCGACTGGTTCAGCGCCGTCTCCTATCACGCGATGGGCGTGCCGACCTCGCTGTTCACGCCGTTGTTCGTGATCTCACGGACGGCGGGATGGAGCGCCCACATCATCGAGCAGCGGCAGGACAACAAGATCATCCGCCCGACCGCGAACTACGTCGGACCGGAGAATCGTCTGTTCGTGCCGATCGAACAACGCGGCCACGCGCCGTCTTCTTGTCATGCCTGAAAGTGAAACCATGCCGTATCTCGTTGCTGCCGATCTCCCCACCGACCCCGCAGGCGTGCGGTTCCGCTCGCTGATCGAGCGCGGCGGCATCGTCCGGATGCCGGGCGCGCACAATGGCATGGCCGCACTGCAGGCGCGTGCCGCCGGCTTCGAGGCGTTGTATCTGTCGGGCGCCGCGATGACCGCGTCGATGGGGATTCCCGACCTCGGGATGATCACGGTCGACGAGGTGGCGTTCTTCATCCGGCAGATCGCGCGGGCAGGCGGCCTTCCCACCCTGGTCGATGGCGACACCGGGTACGGCGAGGCCCTCAACGTCATGCACATGGTCCGCACCTTCGAGGATGCCGGCGCGGGGGCGGTTCATATCGAGGATCAGCTCCTGCCGAAGAAGTGCGGCCATCTCAACGACAAGAAGCTCGCCGACGCGAACGACATGGCCGCCAAGGTCGCCGCCGCGGCGAAGGCGCGACGACATCTCTATCTGATCGCACGGACTGACGCGGCGGCGAGCGAAGGCATCGACGGCGCGGTGGCGCGCGCCAGGCTGTACATCGAGGCCGGAGCCGACGCGATCTTTCCCGAGGCGCTGACCACGGCCGAGATGTTCCGCGAATTCGCTGCTCGGATGCCGGGCGTGCCGCTGCTCGCCAACATGACCGAATTCGGCCGGACTCCGTTCTTCACCGCCGACGAGTTTCAGCAGATGGGCTACCGGATGGTGATCTGGCCGGTGTCGTCGCTGCGCGTCGCCAACAAGGCGCAACAGAAGCTCTATGCGACGTTGCGGCGGGACGGCAGCACGCAAGCGATGCTCGGCGAGATGCAGACCCGCGCCGAGCTGTACGACACGCTCGGGCTCGACCGCTTCGAGGCGCTGGATGCGTCGATCGTTCGATCGATCGCGCCGGCGTCGGCCGGATCATAGGCGAGAGACGGAATCGGCGGGTAGCAAGCCGATGTCGCGTCCCGAGCGGCGGAAGCTGATAGCTCCGGTTCGGTAGGACAGAGTCTTTCTGCCTGTTGCTGCGCGTCTTGCGCGGGGGAAACTAATTAGTTGAGATGATCGAAGCGTGGATCGCTTGACAGCCTTGGATCATCCTCGCCATAGTGATCGCCGTCGAGGTTCTTCGGATCGTATCGTCCGGAGCTAAGAGGGAAGCCGGTGCAAGGCCGGCGCTGCCCCCGCAACTGTCAGCGGCGAGCCGACGTTCAGCAAAGCCACTGGGAGCGATCCCGGGAAGGTCGAACGAAGGCGATGACCCGCGAGCCAGGAGACCTGCCTCGTCGAACGAAACGTCCACGGGCGGGGTGCCCCGGTGGTGCGCTTGTGGCCCCGCCGTGCTTGCGGTTCGGGGAATCATGCCGCGTCGCTAGGCCTTGCCCCCAACTTTTGGGGTTGAGCCATGTCTTCTCTCACAACTACTACGTCTCTTGCCGTCGCCACACTCGGCACACCGCGGATCGGGCCGCGGCGCGAGCTGAAATCCGCACTCGAAAGTTTCTGGGCCGGCAAGTCGACGGAAGCCGACCTGCTGCGAGTTGCGGCCGCGTTGCGCGCGGCGAACTGGGCGCGGCAAAAAGCGCGCGGCGTCAGCGTGATTCCGTCGAACGACTTCTCGCTCTACGATCAGGTCCTCGACACCAGCGTGATGGTCGGCGCGATTCCCGAGATCTATGGGTGGAGAGGGGGGCCGGTCTCACTTGCTACCTATTTCGCCATGGCGCGCGGCACCCAGGCCGAAATCGCAGGGCATGGTTGCGCCAATGGTCATCACCACGGCGATTCTGCACCGCAGGGCGTCCCGGCGCAGGAGATGACCAAGTGGTTCGACACCAACTACCACTACATGGTGCCTGAATTTTCCGCCGGGCAGAGCTTCCAGCTCGTATCGCTCAAGCCGCTCGAGGAATATCGCGAGGCCAAGGCGCTCGGCTACGACACCCGTCCGGTGCTGCTCGGGCCGGTCACCTATCTGAAGCTCGGCAAGTGCGCGGATGCCGACTTCGACGTCCTGTCGCTGCTGTCGAAGCTGGTGCCGGTCTACATCGAGATCCTCGGCCGGCTCGCGGCGGAGGGGGCGAAGTGGGTTCAGCTCGACGAGCCGGCGCTGGTGCTCGATCTCGACGATCGCGAGCGCCTGGCGTTTCGCGATGCCTACGGCCAGATCGCGCGCGAGCTGCCGCATCTCGATATCATGCTGACGACCTATTTCGGCGGGCTCGGCGACAATCTCGAGACCGCGCTGGCGCTACCGATCGCGGGTCTGCATCTCGACCTGGTGCGGGCGCCGAAGCAGATCAACGCTGTGATCGCGAAGGGTCCGAAGGATCTGGTGCTGTCGCTCGGCATTATCGACGGGCGCAATGTCTGGCGCGCTGATTTGCCCGATCTGCTCGATCGCCTCGAACCGATCGTGCAGCAGCGTGGGCTCGACCGCGTGCAACTGGCGCCGTCGTGTTCGCTGCTGCATGTGCCGGTCGATCTCGAACTCGAAGCCGGCCTCGATCCGGACCTGAAGAGCTGGCTGTCGTTCTCGCTGCAGAAGATGGGCGAGCTGTCGACACTGGGCAGGGCCTTGAGCGGCGACCGGGCCGCGGTGCACGACCAGTTGTCCGCCTCGGCCAAGGCGGCCGCGACGCGGCGCAAGTCGCCCAAAGTGCACGACGTCGCGGTGATCGGCCGCGCCGCGGCGGTGACCGACGCGATGATCCATCGCAACAGCGGGTTTGCTGCGCGTGCGACATTGCAGCATCAGCGGCTACAGCTGCCGGCGTTTCCGACTACCACGATCGGGTCGTTTCCGCAGACCGCCCAGATCCGCCAGGTCCGCGCCGCTCATGCCAAGGGCGCGATCTCGGATGCGGACTACAACACGTTCCTGCGCGGCGAGACCGCCCGGGCGATTCAGTGGCAGGAGAAGGTCGGCCTCGACGTCCTGGTCCACGGCGAGTTCGAACGCAACGATATGGTGCAGTATTTCGGCGAGCAACTCTCCGGCTTCGCCTTCACCAAGGAGGGGTGGGTGCAGAGCTATGGCTCGCGCTGCGTGCGGCCGCCGATCCTGTTCGGCGACGTGTCGCGGCCGAAGCCGATGACGGTCGGCTGGTGGAAGTACGCGCAGTCGCTCACGGCCAAGCCGATGAAGGGCATGCTCACCGGACCGGTGACGATCCTGAACTGGTCGTTCGTCCGCGACGACGTTCCGCGCAGCACGGCGTGCCGCCAGATCGCGCTCGCCATCCGCGACGAAGTCGGCGATCTCGAACAGGCCGGCGCCACGATGATCCAGATCGACGAGGCGGCGCTGCGCGAAGGCTTGCCGCTGCGCCGCTCCGAATGGAAGGGGTATCTCGATTGGGCGGTCGAGTGCTTCCGGCTGTGCTCGTCCGGCGTCATGGACGAGACCCAGATCCATACGCACATGTGCTACTCGGAGTTCAACGACATCATCGACGCGATTGCCGCGATGGACGCCGATGTGATCTCGATCGAGACGTCGCGCTCGAAGATGGAGCTGCTCGACGCGTTCAAGACCTACAAGTACCCGAACGAGATCGGTCCCGGAGTCTACGATATTCATTCGCCCCGGGTGCCGTCGGTCGAGGAGATGACGACGCTGCTTCAGCTCGCGCGGCAGCGGCTGTCCGACGGGCAATTGTGGGTCAATCCGGATTGCGGATTGAAGACGCGTGGCTGGGACGAGGTCCAGGGGGCGCTCATCAATATGGTCGAGGCAGCGCGGCACATTCGCCAGATCAGTGCGGGATGAAGTGGCGCCGCTCTGAACGGTGCTTGTGACGTGCTGCCATCGGGGAGGCCTCCGGCTGGGTGCCGGGGGCCTCCAAACTTGTCGGGCCGACGAATGATCGCGTTGGCGACGTTCCGGTCGCGGGGGATGAGGATCGGCCAATGGCCGGCCTGGTGTGTTTAATTGGCGAGATCGCAGAGGCCGGGTTCCTGCGAAGGCGACCGCGACCTGGACGCCCTCCTTGCTTCGGCTTCTTGCGGAGGGCGGACGGCCGAACTGCAGATCGTCGCCTCCTGCCGTGCTGAACCGACCAGTGGGTGATAGTCGGCTGTGCACCTACTCCGACATCGAATTGCTCATCCAGCTTCTGGATGGACCAAAAATAGAGCACCCGCTGGAACCAACTCGCCTTGCCAGGTTGTATGATCTTTTGTTAGGTAGTTCATACACGAGTGGGAGAGTGCGTTGAGCGAAGCCGGGGGGCGTGTCGTAGGGCGTGGTCCATCGCGTGGTTGCGGGGCTTCGCATTCGACAATTATTCGGTGGGGTCGGGGCGAGCTCCTGCCGTCGTTTCAGTCTGGAGTCGGACGACCGCTGCGCTCGGCCGCAATGGTCTCGGTTTGTCTCGCCGCCCTGTGCGCCTGTTACGCGGACGGTGCGTCAGCGCAGACGGGTCTGCCGGCGGTGACCGTCGATGCGCCCGTGGCGCGTCAGAAGCCCCAATCGCAGCGCTCTGCCCAGCCAACTCGGGCAACGCAGCGTCGCGCTGTACGGGCGCAAAGGCCGAACGCGCCGCCCGCTGCGCCAAATCCGGCTGCGGCGGATGTGCGCCCTGCGACGGTTGAACGTGGCAATGGCCCGGTCGACGGCTATCGCGCCACCCGCACCACCAGCGGCACCAAGACCGATACGCTGCTCAAGGATATCCCGCAGGAAATCGTGGTCGTGCCCCGGCAGGTGCTCGACGATCGGAATGCGACGACGGTGGCCGGCGCGCTCGACGTCGTCGGCGGCGTGACCCGCGGCAACAATTTCGGCGGCCTCAACAACTACGAGTTCAACATCCGCGGCTTCCCGACCCGCAACGCCGCCAAGAACGGCATCTCCGCGGTTCGCCGTTACGAGCCGGACGACGCCGCCAATGTCGAGCGCGTCGAAGTGATGATGGGCCCGTCCGGCGCGCTGTACGGACGCAGTGATCCGAGCGGCTTCTACAATGTCATCACCAAGCAGCCGCTCGACCGCAACTTCGTGACCTTGATGGGGACGGTCGGCTCCTACGGCATGCGGCGCACCACGATCGATGCCAACCAGGTGTTGTCGGACGACAAGACGTGGCTCGGCCGCATCAACGCTGCGTTCGACCAGCGCGACAGCTTCCGCGATTTCATCGACAGCAAGCGTGTTTTCGTCGCTCCGGTCGTGTCCTATTCGCCGTCCGCCGATTGGCGGGTGACGTTCGAGGGCGAATACCTGAAGGACGATCGACCGTTCGACCGCGGTCTGGTCGCGGTCAACAAGAATGTCGGTTCGCTGCCGATCTCCCGTTTCCTCGGCGAGCCCAACGACGGCCCGATCCGCAATCAGTATGTCCTTGGGAGTTTTCGGGTCGAGCACGATATCAACAAGGATTGGCTCGTCAGATTCGCCACTCAGTACAAAGAGGGGAGTCTGTACGGCTGGACGGCCGAGCCCGTCTCGGTCAATGCCGCCGGCATCCTGACGCGACGCAACACGTTCCGGGATTACAATTGGGCGTCATCGAACTCCCAACTGGAAACCGTCGGCCATTTCGGCATCGGCGGCATCAAGAACACGCTGCTGGCCGGGCTCGAATACGAGCACTACACCGATCTCGAAGACTTTCGGCGGTCTAACAACACGACCAATCCCTACAGCATCAACGTGTACAATCCGGTCTATGGTCAGGCCAAGCCGCCTGCCACGGTCCTGTCGCTGTTCAAGGATCGCGTCGATACTTTAGGGCTGTACGGATCGCTGCAGACCGAATGGACCTCGCAGCTCAAGACGCTGGTCGGCGTTCGCTACGACAACTACGATCAGGATGCGCGGCAGTTGATCACCGGTCAGCGTATCACCCAGAATCCGGATCCCGTGATTCCGAAAGCCGGTGTGACGTACGAGATCGTGCCGAACTTCACGCTGTTCGCCGATGTCGCCAAATCCTTCAGGCCTAATCTCGATTCCGACACCGGCTTTGCCGGGACAGCGACCGGGCAGGCATTCGCGCCCGAAACCGGCATCGGCTACGAAGCCGGCGCCAAGTGGGATCTGCTCGGCAACAAGCTGAGCGTGACGGCTGCCGCGTTCAAGATCGTCAAGGACAACGTGCTGACTGCGGACCCGGCCAATCCGGGTTTCAGCACCACCGCCGGGCAGGTCACCAGCACCGGCTTCGACATCAACGTCGTCGGCAACGTCACGCGCGAACTGCGTCTGATCGGTGGTTACGCCTATACGGACGCCAGGATCACCCAGGACGTGACGCTGCCCATCGGCGCGCGTTTCCCGAACGTGCCGCTGAACAGCGGCTCGATGATGGCGGTGTATGAATGGCAGTCGGGAATGCTCGCAGGGCTCGGACTGGGCGGCGGCGTCTCGGCCGCGGATTCGCGGGCGGGCGATGCCACCGGCGGCAGCTTCACCGTGCCGGGCTACGTCAAGTTCGACGCGCTGGCCTACTACACCCTCAACAAGACGACCAAGATCTCGTTGAACGTCTACAACATCGCCAACACGGTCTACTACGATCAGGTCCGCTCCACGACCAATGTCTATCCCGGCCAGCCGCGCACGGTGTGGCTCACCATGAAGAGTACGTTCTGAGGGGCGCTCGCGGCGCCATGTCTCGATCGTCTCCGGGGAGGAAACCGCATGTCTCAGCAGTTGGCCAACTTCGCGTTGAAGGAGGAGATCCGCGAGTATTGGAGTCGCAGGGCCGAGACGTTCGATCAGTCCCCGCTGCACGGCATGCAGGCTCCGGGCGAGAAGGCCGCATGGCTCGATCTGATCGGAAGCCATGTGGCGGCGCCGGCCGGCGCCGACGTGCTGGAGCTCGCCTTCGGCACCGGCGAGATTACGTCGGTGTTGCTGGCGCTCGGGTTCCGCGTCACGGGGCTGGATCTGACCGAAGCGATGCTGCGAAAGGCGAAGGCCAAACACGCCGGAGCTTCCGATCTGTCGCTATTTCTGGGCGACGCGGAGGATACGCGCGAAGACGACGAAAGCCACGATGCCATCGTGATGCGGCATCTGGTGTGGACGTTGGTCGACCCGATGGCGGCTTTTCGCGATTGGTACCGTGTCGTCCGCCCCGGCGGCCGGATCGTGATCATCGACGGCGACTTCGCGGAGATCTCGCTGCTGAAGCGCTGGCGCCGCAAGCTCGCGCAGTGGATGGAGAGACGGGAGGGGACGCAGGCCCCGGTGATCGATTGGGCGGCGCATGAAGCCATCATGCGACAGATCTATTTCAGCCGCGGCTTGAGGCCGCACGCGCTCCGGCAGATGCTGACTGAGGCCGGTTTCGGCGATTTCCGCATCGAAGACCTCGAACCGGTTCGAAAGGCGCAGCGCCGCGGAGCCAGTCTTGCGACGCGTCTGAAGGTCGGTCTGTCGGACAGCTTCATCCTGTCCTGCGCCAAGCCGCGATGATACGCGCTCTGTTCGCGTCTTCGGTGATGCGGCGGCAGGGCGAGGGCGCTGCACGCAGTGTCCAACGACTGCGCAGATGCTGACCCGCCGACATTTGCTCGCTGCGGCTCTTGCATCTGCGGTGATCCCGGCTGCACGTGCGAGTGACCGCACTCTTCGCGTCGTCGGAGCCACCGGTCTGGCCGGTGAGGACGTAACCGTCTCTCCTTATCTGGTGCAGAATCTCGAGGTCGGTGAGGGGCTGTTCAGGGTCGGGCCTCTCGGCAGGATCGAGCCCTGCCTGGCGATCGCGAGCGAGACGTCGGCCGACGGATTGACGTGGCGGTTTTCGCTCGATCCGTCCGCACGGTTTCACGACGGAACGAAGGTGTCGTCTGAGATCGTGGCGTCCAGCATCGGTCGCGCGCGGCAGATCCCGGCATCGGCCTTGTATCGCGCGCCGATCGGCTCGATCGCCGCAGAGGACGACAGCGTCCTCGTCCGTCTCGACAGGCCCTTCGCGATCCTGCCGGCGATCCTGGCCGCGGCCTCTTCGATCATCCTGGCTCCGTCATCCTACGCGGCGGCGGGGCAGGTAGGGATTCCGGTCGGCACGGGGCCGTTCAAGATCGACTCATTGGTCGACAACAACATCCTCGAATTGTCGTCAGCGAAGCGCCAAGACTCGCCCGCTTCGATCACGCGCGTGCGTTACTTGGCGGTGACGGACGCCGACACGCGCGCCCGCATGGTGGAATCCAGGGACGCGGAGATCGCCTACGTGGTTTCGCCGATCGCCGCCGAGCGGCTGGCGCGCAATTCCAGTCTGAGCGTCGTCCGAGCTCCGGCTCCGCGTCTGCGCTACGTGATGGTCAATGCCGCAGATGCGCGGTTGTCCGACATCCGGGTGCGCCGGGCGTTGTCGCTGGCGCTCGACCGCGCGGCCGCCGCACGGGCGGTGCTGCGCAATCCCGGCGCTGCAGCGACGGGGCTGATGCCGCCGATCCTGCCCGAATGGAGTTCGCCGGGCGTCGCAACGCTGGACTACAATCTTGCCGAGGCCGAAGCGTTGCTTCAGGCCGCCGGATGGGAGCGTCAGGCCGAAGGCCCGCGCCGGCGCGGCGAGCAGCGCCTGGCGTTCACGCTCAGCACTTATGCGATGCGGCCGGAATTGCTGCCTCTGGCGACAGTCATGCAGGCGCAATGGCGCAAGATCGGCATCGATGTGACGATCGAGACGGTGATGCCGGAGCGGATTCTGCAGAAGTCGCGGCATGGCAGTCTCCAGCTCGGACTGATGACCCGATCGTATTTTGCCGTGCCGGACCCTGTCGCGACGCTGTCGGACGATTTCCTCTCGACATCGTCCGCCCGCGGCTGGGGCGCGGTGGGATGGAGCTCGCACGAGCTCGACGATGCGCTGCTCGGCTACGAGTCCACATCCTCCGAGGCGGTTCGCACGGCGGCGCGACGGACCATCACGCGCATCCTGCTCGACGCGCTGCCGATCATTCCCCACTCCTGGTACGAACATGTGCTCGCCCACACCAAGCAGGTGACAGGCGTGATCAGCGATCCGTTCGAAGCAAGTTTTCGGATCAGCCGGATGCAATGGGCATGATCGAGCTCGCGGCACGGATGCTCGCTCGGTTGCTGCTCCGAATGATCGGGGTGACGCTGGTTCTGGTGTCGCTCAGTTTCGTGATGGTCGAATATCTTCCGGGCGACGTCGCCTTTCAGGTGGCCGCCGCGCGGTACGACGTGGAAAACGTCACGCCGGATGTCGAGGCGGCGGTTCGGCGCGAGCTGGGTCTCGATCAGCCGGCCGTCGTGCGCTTCGGCAAGTGGCTCGGAGCGCTCGCGCGCGGCGATCTGGGCCGATCCGTGGTCACTCATCAGCCGGTCGCCGCGTTGCTGGAGGCCCCGCTGCGACGCACGCTGCTGCTGGTGGCGCTGTCGATCCCCATCTCCGTGGCATTCGGCATCCCCCTCGGCCTCTGGCTCGGCCGAACGCCGTCCGGGCTGACGGTCGCCAAGCTGTCGGGTGCGTTGGCGTCCGGAACGCCGACCTACGTGATCGGTCTGCTTCTCGTCCTGATCGTCTCCATCAAATGGAACATGCTGCCATCCGCCGGTTACGGCGGCGCTGCGTTTCTGGTTCTGCCGGCGGCCACGCTCGCTTTGCGCGGGATGGTCCGCATCGCACTGTTCACCGCGGTCTGTATCGCCGAGGCGTTGGAGCATCCCAGCATCGGCTTCGCCCGGATGAAGGGGCATGGTGAAACCGCCGTATTGGTCGGGCACGCATTGCCGATGTCGTCGACGCCGATCATCGCTTTCGTCTTTGCGACACTCGCGGCTCACCTCGAGGGTACAGCCGTCGTCGAGCAGTTGTTCGCCTATCCCGGCCTTGGAAAAATGCTGGTGGATTCGGTGCTGGCGCGGGACGTGCCGATGATGCAGGCCTGCGCGCTCGTGGTGGGCATGCTGATCGTCGTCTGCAACACGCTCGCCGAGTTCAGTGTTCGGCTGTTCGACCGCCGGACAAGAACATGACGCGACTACAGGTAGTCGGGCTCGTGCTGATCCTGGCGATGCTGACGCTGGCCGCCATCGGACCGGCGATCACGCCGTCGCCGAACGAACAGGATCTGGCCAGCGCCTTGCAGCCACCGTCTTGGGACTATCTGCTCGGCACGGACGGCCTCGGCCGCAGCGTCGCCGCGCGGATCGCGACCGGATCGCGGACCTCGCTTTTGATCGCCGTCACCTCGATGACGATCGCTCTCGTCTTGGGCACCGGCCTGGCGCTCGCCGCGGCTCTCGTGCCTGGCCTTCGTGGGCCGATCCGCTGGCTGCTCGACATCTTCCAGGCCTTTCCATCATTCGTCGGCATCCTGATTCTGTCCGGCATCTTTGCGCCGACGCCGCTCACGATCGCCGTCAATGTCGCGCTGATGTCGTGGCCGGAGCCGTGCCGGGTCGCGCTCCTCGCCGCGGAGTCCGCGATGCGAAGTACGGCGGTCGAAGCCGCCGCTCTGGTGAAGCTGCCGCGTCGGTCGATTGCGCTGAAGCTGGTGCTGCCGCGTCTTGCCGATCCGATGGCCGCGCTCGGCGCGATGCTGTTCGGCCAGGCCATCCTTCAGGTCGCGGCGCTCGGCTTTCTCGGGCTTGGACTCAATCCGCCGGCGCCGGAGTGGGGCACCATGATCGCCGAGGCGCTGCCCTACATCGCGGATGCGCCGCATCTGCTGATCGCGCCGTCGGCCGCCGTCGTGGCCAGCGTCGGCGGCATGCTGCTGTTGGCCGATCGGGACAAGCCATGACCGGGGGCAACGATTTGCTGAGCGTCGAGCGGCTGAGCGTGACCGATCGGAGCGGCAGGCCGCTGATCTCCAACGTCGACCTGCATCTAGGCAAAGGAGCGGTTCACGTCATCCTGGGTGAAACAGGCGCGGGCAAGAGCATCGTTTGCGCGGCGATCGCCGGCACGCTTCCGGCCGAACTCGACATCTCCGGCTCGGTCGTTCTTGGCGGACGGGAGTTGACCCGCCTGACCGGGAGCGAGCGCCGCGCGCGGTGGTCGCGCGATCTGTTTCTGCTACCGCAGGAGCCGTGGAACGCGCTGGCCCAGACCCGCACTCTGCAGCGGCAAATCGCCGATATGCCTCGTTTGTTCGACGGAGCGGGTCGCGGGCGTGCAAACCTCGTGGCAGGAGGACTTCTGCAGCGCTTCGGCCTGTCGCCCGTCACCGATGGAGCGAAGCTGCCCTGTGAAATTTCCGGAGGAATGGCGCAGCGCGCCAGCATCGCCACGGCGCTGGCGTCGCCGGCGCGCCTGATCCTGGTCGACGAACCGACCAAAGGGCTCGATGCGGCGTGCCGAGCGGAGATCGCCGAAGCGCTCCGCGTGCTGGCTTCGGAGGGCCGCTCGATCGTCGCCGTGACCCATGATCTGTCGTTCGCCCGCATGCTCGGCGGCACGCTTTCGGTGCTGCGGGACGGCGGCGTGGTCGAAACGGGCCCGACGGCGGATGTGTTACAGGCCCCGCGAACTGACTATGTGCGCGATCTGGTCGATGCGGAGCCGTCGCGCTGGCCGCGCCGCCGCTATGCGCCCTCGGACACGATCTTGGAGCTGGATCGCGCCACGATCAGCGTCGGCGAGGATCGTCGTCCGCTGATCACCGAGCTGTCGCTATCCGCCCGTGCCGGAGAGATCGTCGGTCTCTGCGGGCCATCCGGCTGTGGCAAGACGACGTTGGGGAACGTGCTGCTGAAGCTCGCCGCGCCGGCCGCGGGGCGCGTGACATGGTCGCTGTCGGACACGCGGCGATATCAGAAGATCTATCAGAACCCGGGCGCGGCCTTCGCGTCATGGAGAACGATCGGGGCGACCGTTCGCGATGCTCTCGATCACGCGAATGACCGCGGGCGTTCGCTCCCCCAATTGCTGAACGGTGTCGGTGTCGCGGCGAGCATTTTGGAGCGGCGGCCTCATCAGGTGTCGGGGGGCGAATTGCAGCGGATCTCGCTCGTCAGGGCGCTGCTGTGCTCTCCAGCCTTCATCTTCGCGGACGAACCCACGTCTCGGCTCGACGTCGTGACGCAACGGAAGATCATGGATCTGCTCGCCGATATCGCGATCGAGCAGAAGATCGCGGTGCTGCTCGTCAGTCACGACGCCGATCTGATCGACCGCATGACCGAGCGTTCGATCACGATTCATCATCTCGATGATGCGGTGCCGCTCGGCGTCCCGGCTTATCGATCCCTGCGGTGGAGACCATGGCCCTCAACAACTACACGCTGAAAGACGAAATTAGATCCTATTGGTCGTCCCGCGCGGAGACTTTCGACAATTCGCCGGGCCACGGCATTCGTTCGATCGGGGAGCGGGACGCCTGGGCGAGGCTGCTTGGCGAACACTTCGCAGGCTCCGAGGTGTCCGAGGTTCTGGAACTCGCATCGGGGACCGGCGAGATCACGGCCGTTCTGCTGTCGATGGGTCTTGCCGTGACGGCGATCGATCTGTGCGAGCCGATGATCGCCCAAGCCGCGGCCAAACACGTCAACGCGCAGAAGCGGGTCAAATTCCATCTCGGCGATGCGGAAAACACGATGATGCCGGATCAGCGCTTCGACGCCGTTGTGTCACGCCATCTCGTCTGGACGTTGCCGGATCCTGAAGCCGCCTTCGCCGATTGGCTGCGCGTCCTCCGGCCGGGTGGCCGGGTGGTGATCATCGACGGCGACTGGGTGACTGCGCCGAAGCGCACCTCCGCTCGGATCGCACGCCGGATCGTCGGATGGCTCGACAGATTGGGCGGAACGAAGCCTCATTCGGACGAGGACACTCACCAGCGGATCTTGTCCCAAGTGTACTTCCGGGATGGACTGCGCCGCGACCGGCTGTGTGCGATGCTCGCTGAGGCCGGTTTTGAGAACATCCGGCACGGCGGATTACAGAGCATCTGGAAAGAGCAACTGAAGACGATGTCGTTCAAGGACCGGCTGAGCCTCGGATATTGGTATTGGCACTACTTCATCGTATCGGCGCAAAAGCCCACTATCGCTTGATGATTCAGACGCCGGGGCAGCTCGAAAAACTGGTCGACGGACGATCGCGTAGCTGCGCAGGAGCATCGTTGTCCGAGACGAAGCTCACGGGTGCTGGAGAACTCTAGGTTGTGTTGACGGTTTTTGACAGATGAATTGTGTTTTGATTCAAGACTGCCTTTCGGAGGGAGGCAGCTTTGAGTCGCGGGGATCTGACGGATCGGGAATGGCGCAATATCGATCCCTTGGTGCCGAGCCGTGGCGAGCGCGGCCCGCCGGTTGCAGATAAGCGCCGGACGGTCAACGGCATCCTTTGGGTTCTTCGGACCGGCGCGCCGTGGCGCGATCTGCCGGAGCGATATGGCAACTGGAATTCCGTGTTCGTTCGCTTCACCCGCTGGAGCAAGCTCGGAGTATGGGACGCCGTATTTGAAACGCTTGCCAGTCTGGGGCCGCCGGCCGAGGAGGAACATGCCATCGATTCCACGATCGTGCGGGCGCATCAGCATGCAGCCGGCGTAAAAGGGGGAATCAAGATCAGGAAGCGCTCGGCCGCTCGCGCGGCGGGTTCTCGACCAAAGTCCACCTCCGCACAAACGCCAAAGGCGATCCGCTGACCTTCGATGTCACTGGCGGCGAGGCGCACGAAGTCAAGGGCTACGACGCCTTGATGGAGCTCCACGACGTCAATCCCAAGAAACTCTTGGGCGACAGAGGTTACGACAGTGACGTCATCCGCAACGACTTGGAATCCCGCGGCATCGAGCCTGTGATTCCACCGCGATCTCATCGCAAGACGCCGATTGACTACGACCGCGAAGCCTACAAAAGGCGCAACGTGGTCGAGCGATGAGTCAATCGCCTCAAGCAGTTCAGAAGGATCGCCACCCGCTACGAAAAGACCGCAAGAGCCTACTGAACCGCCCCGGGTTTGCCGGAGGCCGTTTGGTTTAAGTTACGCGGCCATGGCTGGCCGCTCCAGCATGGCGTAGTAGCGTTGCTCGGCTTCGGCCGGCGGGATGTTGCCGATCGGCTCGAGGAGCCGTCGGTTGTTGAACCAGTCGACCCACTCCAGGGTGGCGAACTCGACGGCCTCGAAGCTTCGCCATGGGCCGCGCCGATGGATCACCTCGGCTTTGTAGAGGCCGTTGATGGTTTCGGCGAGGGCATTGTCGTAGGAGTCCCCGACGCTGCCGACCGAAGGCTCGATGCCGGCCTCAGTCAGGCGTTCGGTGTACTTGATCGAGACGTATTGGCTGCCGCGGTCGCTATGGTGGATGAGGCCGCCGCGATGGATCGGTCGCCGATCATGCAGGGCCTGCTCCAGGGCATCGAGCACGAAGCCGGCATGCGCAGTGCGCGAAGCGCGCCAGCCGACGATCCGGCGGGCGTAGGCGTCGATCACGAAGGCGACGTAGACGAAGCCGATCCAGGTCGCCACGTAGGTGAAGTCGGACAGCCACAGGACATTCGGCCTGGGCGCCTTGAACTGCCGGTTGACGTGATCGAGCGGACACGGCGCCGCCTTGTCGCTGATCGTGGTCTTGATGGATTTGCCGCGGATCACCCCTTGCAGGCCCATTTGCCGCATCAACCGCGCGACCGTGCATCGGGCGACGTCGAAGCCCTCGCGCTGGAGCTGCCGCCAGACCTTGCGCACGCCGTAGACGGCGAAGTTCTCCTCGAACACGCGTCGAATCTCGCCCGTCAAGGCTACATCCTGCCGGGCCCGTGCCGACAGTCTGGCGGGATCGCGCCGCTTGGCGACATGAGCGTGGTAGGTCGAGGGGGCGATCGGCAGAAGCTTGCAGATCGGCTCGCCCCCATGCGCCCCACGATGATCGTCGATGAAATCGATCATGGCTTGGACCGGCGGTCGAGCTCCGCCGTCGCAAAATAGGCGCTGGCCTTGCGCAGGATCTCGTTGGCCTGCCGGAGTTCGCGGTTCTCCCGCTCCAGCGCCTTCAGCTTCTCCGCCATCTCGGTCGGAACGCCGGGGCGCTTCCCGCTGTCGACTTCCGCCTTCTTGACCCAGTCATGAAGCGTCTGCGGCGTGCAGCCGATCTTGGCCGCGATCGAGGTCACCGCCGCCCAGCGCGACGAATGCTCGCCAGCGTGATCCAGCACCATCCGCACCGCTCGCTCGCGCACCTCGGGGGAAAACTTGTTCGTCGTCTTGCTCGTCATGGCTCCATCCTCTCAGGAGTTGGAGCCTCCGGCAAACCCGGGGCGGTTCAATGTCGGCCTGGCAGCCCATCGCGTCGATGGTCACAGAGCGCCTTCAAGCTGTCCGGCCTCGGCGAGTTGGTCGAGCCGTCCGGGAATGGCGGTGATCTTGTTCGCCTTTTCCGGGACTGGCCTGCGCCAACACCAGCCGGGCGGTGCTGGCGTAGGCCGAGAGCGTGTGCAGGCTTTTGAGCCCCTTGCGGCGGTCGTGGGTCCTACGTGCGGTCGTGCCGTCGATGGCAATGAGGTCGTGCCGCCCGGGCCACAGCGCCTCCACCCAGTCCTGGAAGCTGCGCGCGAACAGGATCGGATCGACCCGGTTGACCAGCAACGCAGCCAGCGCTCGTACGGAATAGCGTGATGGAAGTCCGCCGCCTTCTGCAGCAAGTCGAGATGGTGGTTTCCCCAGGCGGCGATGTCGTCGAAATCGTCGCACGAGGCGATGGTGGCGCAGGTCACCAGCAGCAGCACCTCCGACAGCGGATACATCACCCGCCATGGTTCGCGCTCGTCGTCGAGCTTGGAAAAGCTGCGAGAGTATGCACAGCGCGCGCCCGCGGCAGTTCCTCGTCGAGCATCGTATCGGACATGGCTTCCATCGAGGCGATCCCGGTCGAATCAGGGAAGGAATCACGCCATGCCGTCAAATCAAAACATCGCCTCCAAGCCCGTTAACCTGACTTACGGGTCGTGGGAGGAGAATCTGCTGATCTTGACAAATCGTTCAAATATGATGTGTTACAAGCGTCATTGCGTCGAATATGGACAATTGATATGGGTTCACCCAAGGCGAAGCCAGCATTGGAACGGCTGGGCCAGGATATCCGTAACGCGCGTCTGCGGCGTGGCATTGCCGTGGCGGACCTCGCCTTGCGTGCAGGAACTTCGCCGAGTTCCATCGCCCGCCTTGAACGGGGTGATCCGGGCGTTGCAATCGGAACGCTTGCCGACGTTCTCGTTGTGCTGGGCCTTCTGGAGCGGCTCGCCGACCTTATCGATATCCGAAAGGACGATTTGGGGCTGGCGCTGGCAGCGGAGCGCGGACCTCGGCGGGGCCGCTCCTTCGCGGCACGGCTGAGAAAGCAGAAGGCTCAGACGGAGGATAAGCAGGATCGGCAGGACGTTGTGGACCCTGACGGGGCCTCCTTCTGATGTCCGATTTCGTCGCCCATGTCGCGCTTGGCGCAAGCCGAACATCGGTGGGCCAATTGCGTTTCACCCATGCCGGGCCGCGGCAGTTCTCGACCTTTGCTTATGGCGCCGAATGGATCGAAAATCCGCGTGCCTTCGCCATACAGCCGGACTTTCCTCTTGAGGCCGGCCCATTTCACACCTCGGGGCAGGCCGGCAACATGCGCGACGCATTGGCGGGCGTTTTCGCGGATGCGGCTCCGGACAGTTGGGGACGCAGGCTTCTTGAACGGGCCTATGGCAATGGTCTCAACGAATTCGAGTATCTGACGCTTTCCGACGATACCTGCCGGCAAGGCGCGTTGCGCTTTTTGGATGACAAGGGCGAGGTCATTCGCGGCAAGGCGGCGGACGCCGTTCCGCGTTTGGTCGATCTCGAAACCATCACGGTGATCGCGCGGGCCTATGAGCAAGGCAAGGAAATCTCGCCGGAGGAAATGCAGGCGCTGGCCGGCGCCGGCGGCTCTGGCGGCGCTCGCCCCAAAGCGAATGTCAGGGACGGCGATGCACTTTGGCTGGCGAAGTTCACCTCAGTCCACGATCAACAACCGATCGAGCGCGTCGAGGTCGCAACCCTCCGCCTAGCGGCAGCCTGCGGTATCCGCACGCCTAAGACACGGTTGGAGTTGGCCGACACGCCGTTCCCGGTCGCGCTGATTCAGCGGTTCGACCGACGTGGAGCTACACGAATTCCCTATATCTCCGCCCGCACCGCGCTCGGCAAGACGGGATCGGAACTGGGTTCCTATACTGAGATCGTGGATTTCATGCGGGCTTATTCATCCGATCCTTCTGACGATTTCCGCGAACTCTACCGGCGTCTGATCTTCACAATCTTGGTGTCCAACAAGGACGATCACCTAAAGAACCATGGCTTCCTTTATGTGGGGGCGGGTCAGTGGCGTTTGTCGCCGGTGTTCGACGTGAACCCGGCGCCCGACCGCAACCCGCATCTTGAGACGGCAATCCTCGAGGGTGGCGCCCATGACCGGTCGATCAACCTCGCACTGGAAGCCTGTGCGTTCTTCGAGATTCTCGAGGCCGAGGCACGGGAGATTATCCGGACAACGGCGAAGTGCATTTCGGACCGATGGCGGGAAGCCTTCAGGCAAGTTGGCATCTCTGGCGCGCTGGCGCGCGACTACGAGGCTGCTTTCATCGGCGATGAGATGGAAGTAGCACGCTCATTAAGTCATTTATGACGAGTAGTGGCAGATTGCGCGTCAAATATGACTGTTTCTGAGCCTCCCGCCCCGCCAAACGGCTGCTCATGACGAGGCGGGTTTGGCCCCTTCGGGGTGACCTGCCACTGAACTTTCATCCAGCTACAGTTAGAGCCTCGGCGGTTTTGCAGTGCAGTGAGACCGAACTTTGGACCACCCAGAACTAGAGTTTCGCGCCTCTGATCACGTCGGCTGGCTGGTAGCGCCGACGTGGTTTTGCAGCAAAATTGGCGGCCGATTGCCAATTGCCCCGTGGGGCCGTTCCTCGTTGTAGTATCTGCGCCAAGTCTCCACTTTTTCCTGGGCGGCCGCAAGGGACAGGAACCAATGAGCGTTCAGGCACTCAGCCCGGAAGCGTCCGTTGAAGGCTTCGATGAACGCATTGTCGGTCGGCTTGCTTGAGTGATCAGGTTCTAAGCCGCATCGTTGAATGACGTGGGGAGCCGGTGCCGACCTTTTGAAGGCGGGAGACTGTCGTGCAATTCAACGAGACTGGCTGCGCCGGTCACTCGGGCGCAGAATTTGAGGCTGAGTCCGGGCGGAAGCGGTCGAACAGTCCGAGCACATCGTTCGCGTAGAAGAGTCGATTGCGTTTCACGTCCTGTGGCACCGTTAGCAGACCTTCATCCGACAATGCTCGAGCTGCGCCGTTCGCCGCGGCGAAGCTGACGCCGAGGTCGTTCTGGGCATCGTTGATGGTGAACACGGGCTTGATCATTGCGTAGGCGATCATTCGGTGTACGACGCTGTCGGATCGTACCTTTGCGAAGCGCGCCCGCCATTCCTGTTCGACTGATTGCAGCCGATCGAGGCGATCGATGTTGGCAGATGCCGTCGTCCGGATGAAGCCGAGCATCTGCCTCGCATAGTTGGTGGTCTTGCCGGTGATGCGAGCGTCTTTGAGCATCCCGATGTAGAGACCCTTGTTCTCGTGAACGGCTTCGCCGAAGAAGGTGCAGGCGGTGCTCGTCTGTCCTTTGCGTCTCATCAGGATTGGGACAAGGAGGCGCCCGATGCGCCCGTTGCCATCGGCCACCGGATGGATGTGTTCGAACATCCAGTGCGACAGCATCTGCCTCAGGAGTTCTGGTGTCGCCGGTGCGGTTGCGAGCGTGAAGTCACGCCATTCTTCGAGAGCCGATTTCAAGGCGGCGGGACTGGTGTAGCCGAACATCCCGCCGGGAAGGTCGGGATCCGCGGTGTAGTTCGCAAGCGTCTTCAAACGCCCGGCACCGGCGGCCAGCATCCTATTGCGATGGTGCTCGAACAGACGCTGGTGGAGGCGAAGCACAAGTTCCTCCGGCGTTGTCCAGGCGACCTCCTCGTTCAAGCCATCGGCACAAGCGGCGACGATGGTGGCGTCGTCGATATCGGGAGCCGTGCGCAATGCGCTCTCGTACTCCAACAGGTCGGTGAAGGTCGTGGTCGATCCCTCGGCTCCGGATGAGTGGACGGCATCGAGCCTGGCAAATAGCCGACCGACAGCGCCGTGCCGGTCCCATTCGGTGAGACGCCGGTCGAACTCCCTGACTGAGGTGTTCGCCGCTTCCAGAACGTCGTGGACGTCCTCCAGGGGCGGGAAGGGTGGCGTGGTCGGGCGGAATAGCCGGCGGCCGTGTTCGTCGAATTCGTAGGTCCCGAGGTCCATGGCGGCGCTTGAGCGTATTAGAGGTTGTGGCGATATCCTATAATAAGCTTGAGCGTCGTTGTTGGATAGGGGCGGAGGGCGAGGATTTCCGGGGCGAATGGCAGGTGGCTTCGGAGACGGCGCTGAGATGCCGTCTGCAACAGAAAAATTGTTGCAGCATTGTTGCAGGCTGAAACCCACTTTCGCCTTATGGTTGTAAAACGGCGCTTCGCCCGTCAACAGATTTTGCAAAATACAATCAACGGTTTATGGCGGAAGGGGTGGGATTCGAACCCACGGTACCCTTGCGGGCACGCCGGTTTTCAAGACCGGTGCCTTAAACCGCTCGGCCACCCTTCCAGGCTTGGCGCCGTGGGTCACAGCGGCGGAGCCTGACCGTCGCTGCGGTTGTCACAGCATCCGCGTCGCCAGTTGTTTAGGGGGGATTGCTGGGGCGGGTCAATGTCCAGGCAGACGAATCGGGCCCCTTCACGCGGGTGGAACGTCGCGTCGTCGGTTTCGGCGGACCGCAATTGGCGTGTGCCGAGGTGCCAGAAGGTGCGTTCCGCGAGCGGGTGAGTACCGGTCCTGAGCAGTAATGCTCAAATTTGAGCATTACTCTGGCCGACGAAGTGGCCCGCCGTCCGCTGCGCCAGAAATCCGCGGGAAGTGAGTTCGTTGGAATGCGCCATCCCGAGTTTGACGTTCGTTTGAACGCCGACCCGATCGACTATCCGCTCAATCGTGCCCCCGTCGTTCACACACGCGATCCTGAGGCGATGCGCGAGGCGATGTTGTCGGTCTATGGTGCCAGCGAGTTCACGGCGGAGGCGGACGGGTTCGAAGGCTTCGGCAGTTACGTCGCGTTCGACGGTGCCGGGCTCGGATTCTGCGCCTATGCGGCGCCGGCCGTCGCAGAGTTCGGCGAGACCGATTTCGCCCGCGTTCAGATTGCGCTGCGTGGCAGCAGCCGGACCTCGACCGGCTCCTCCTGCGTCGAGGTCGATCCGCAGCATTGGTGCGTCTCGTCGGCGGGCACGCCGGCGCGGCTCGAATTCGGCGCCGACTATCAGCAGTTGATCCTGCGCATCACCACCGCAACTCTCACAGCCACGCTGGAGGCGCTGCTCGGCGTCACGCCGCGCGGCAAGCTGACTTTCGCGCCCGGCGTGAATGTCGAGCATCGCGGCGCGCCGGCGTTGCGCGATCTGGCGATCTGCGTGGCGCGCCACGTCGATCCGGCCGCGCCGGCGCTGCCGCCGTTCATGCTGCGCGAGATGCAGCAGGCGCTGGCGGTGTCCTTTCTCAGCGTGACGCGGCACAATTTCAGTGCCCAGCTCGACAGCGACGCTCGGGATACCGCCCCGGACTATGTCCGGGTTGCGGAGGAGTTTATCGAGGCGTCATGGAACAGGGCGATCACCATCGTCGATCTTGCTGCCGTGACCAACGTCGGGGTGCGCAGCCTGTTCAAGGCGTTTCAGAAGCATCGCGGCTACTCACCGATGGCGTTCGCCAAGGCTGTGCGGCTGAACAAGGCGCGCGAGCTGCTGCTGTCCGGGGATCCGTCGCGCTCGGTGACGGCGGTGGCGTTCGCCTGTGGCTTCACCAATCTCGGTCATTTCGCCAACGATTATCGCCGCCGCCATGGCGAATTGCCCTCCGAGACGCTGGCGCGGCGGCGCTGACCGACGGCACGGTGATTGGCGGCCACCGCTCCTGGGGCTGCTCCGTCGAGTTGCGCATAGGCAGACGGCGTCGTCTTGGCTAACGATCTCGGGGCGAGGATACCATTCGGGGCGCGCCGCGGGCGGGCATGGGACAGCGGCAGAGTCGGCCAAGGTGAGCGACGACGGTAGCATCGGGCATTCCAGCAACCTCGTCGGCGTGCCGATGCGGTTTCTCACCGGCGTCGGCTTCAACGACGCTCCGGTTCCGCTGCATATCGCCGGCGTGCGCGAGATGAATCCCAGCCTGTTCGAGATGCTCGGTGAGGCGCGCGACCTCGCCGAGGCCGGCGAGGCGTTCGCCTGCTATATGACGGCGCTGTTCGGGATCGATGCCGAACAGCGTGTCCGCGGCCGCGATGGCCGCCGCCGCTTCCGCTCGTCCTATCTCGATCTGATCAAGGGCTGGGGCTTCGACAGCAACGGCGCCGAAGGCGCGGTGCTGAAGGGATGGGTGGAAAGCCGGTTCGGGCTGTTTCCGACCTTTCACAAGGAGCCGATCCGGCGGATCGCCAGTCCGGTGTGGACCGTCTATGTCGAGCAGAAGATGTCGAGCCGTTTCCACAACAACGCGATCTTCGTCCAGCTCGATCTCTTGTACGAGTTCTGTCAGTGGGCGCTGACCCATTTTGCGGCCACCGGCAGCACCCATGTCACGCTGTATCGCGGCGTCAACGGCTTCGACGAGCATCAGGTCGTCGAGCGGCTCGACAAGCGCCATTCCATCATCCGTCTCAACAACCTGACCTCGTTCACCTCCGATCGCGGCATCGCCGACTGCTTCGGCGACACAATTCTGACGGTCCGGGTGCCGGTGCCGAAGATTCTGTTTTTCAACCGGCTGCTCCGGGCGCACCCGCTCAAGGGCGAAGGCGAATATCTGGTGATCGGCGGCGACTATCGCGTCACCGCGAGCTACTTCTGAAAGGGCGTCATGACCTCGCAAAGTTGGCAGGACCGCGCGCTTGCCGCCTATCTGGGCTTTGCGGTCGGCGACGCACTCGGCGCCACGGTCGAGTTCATGACCAAGTCGGAGATCGCGGCGCGCTACGGCGTCCACAAGGACATCACCGGCGGCGGCTGGCTGCGGCTGAGGCCAGGTCAGGTGACCGACGACACCGAGATGGCGCTGGCGCTCGGCCGTTCGCTGATCCGCTGCGGCGGGCTCGAGCTCCCCGATCTCTGTGACGAGTTCGCCGCCTGGCTTAAGACCGGCCCGGTCGATGTCGGCAGCACCTGTCGCCGCGGCATCCGCCGTTACATCACCACGGGCGAGCTGCAGGGGGCGTATTTCGAAGGCGACGCCGGCAACGGCGCGGCGATGCGGATCCTGCCGCTGGCGCTGGCAACCTACGGCCGCGCGGAGCAGGCGGCGGCTTGGACCATCGCGCAGGCGCACGTCACTCATCATCACCCGTTGTCGGATGCCGCAGCGCTGGCTCTGGTGAAGATGCTGCAGGCGTTGCTGGCCGGTGAGGGACAAAGCGCCGCCCGCGTCATCGCCGACGATCTGGTGCAGGCCCACCGCATTTTCGGCTTCACGCCGTATCGCGGTCCGGCCACGGCTTACGTGGTCGACACTCTGCGGACCGTGCTGCACTATTATCTTTCGACCGACAGCTTCGTCGATTGCGTGATCTCCACGGTCAACCAGGGCGACGATGCCGACACCACCGGCGCGCTCGCCGGAATGCTGGCCGGCGCCACCTACGGGCTCGCCGCAATCCCGAAGCGCTGGCTCGACCGGCTCGACCGCGAGGTGGTCACAGCGATCCGCGGTCAGGTGCCGAAGCTGCTGGAGTTGGCGGCGTCGGCGCCTCGTTAGAGCGGTTCATCGTTTGATTGAAACGGTCCGACCTTTCCGAAGGCACTGAGTCCTCATCTGAGGAGCCCGGCGAAGCCGGGCGTGTCGAAGGATGGGCAACGCATTCCCTGCGTCACATGGTTCGAGACGGCGCTACGCGCCTCCTCACCATGAGGTTGTGCGTGTGGCACGCGGTGCGGATCAGCTCTGATCCTATAAAAAGCAGAACTGCTCTAGGCACATCGTCCACAGGTCGTTCGCAAATGGGAAAGGCCCCGCATACGGCGGAGCCTCTCTCACCAACACATCGATCTGGACTACCGACGCCCTGAGATCGTCCGGTTTGCAGGATCGATCACGGTCAGCGCTGTTCGATCTCAAGCAGTGCGACGAACTGGCGGATGAAATCGTGGATGCCCCAGTACAGAGCGCCGTGCGTGTCGATGTCGTCGGTGCGATAAGTCTCTGCGAATGATGCCATGACTGCCACCCTTGTTCTTGTTGTGCCGCGACGCTGCCGGCGTCGGTGCGGGGGCAGATTCGGACGGCACCACTTAACAACTGGTTGGAAGTGCAGGCGCTCGTACTTTGGAACGTTAGCGGACGTTGAACAAAGCTCGTCGACCGGACCGAAACAACTACACCGATACCAAGCAGAGCTGCAGGTCAGAACCCTTGCCGGCAATGATTACCTGTGATGGAGATCGCCAGTGGTGGGTGCAAATGTCTCGTTCGGAGCACGCTCAATCATCGACACGCGTCAGAATAGCCTTCAGCGGAAGACCCGGCGTTTCGTGGGCGTAGCCTTCGATCGTGACGTAGCCGTCCTTGGCGACGCCATCGAAGATGATTTCGAACGGCTCGATTCCGAACACCGACAGCCGCGAATGATCCGACGAGTAGCGCACCCCGCGCAGGCGGCCGGCGACGGTCAGTCCGGTCTGCGAATACGCGCCGGAGTACAGGAACGTGGAGTCGCCGCCCTGGATCTTGCCGTCGCGCAGAAAGATCACGCCATGCGACTTCTTCCGCGCCGTTTCGAACTCGGCCTTGTAGAACCCTCGAAGATGATCGGTCATATCCGCCCCCGCGTTCGCCGGGGCTCCTCTACCACTCCAGGTTTAGCAAGAGAAGGGACGGATGTATCTGGGGTTGAAAAATGCTGCGGGGGCTCAGGGGAGGCGCGGCGGCGAGAGCATTCTGATCGCACGCGAAGTCGCTGGCGAGCGGCCGATCGCGGTGCATCAAATTACTGCACAAAGGCGGTAAAAGCGGCAGGTTTCGCATCAACAATGCGCTTGACTTGAACTACGAACTCGACGACCGTAATCACCAAGCGTTGGGCAACTAAGCCCTGAGACGCAAAGAGTTTTGAACCATTTCCGACACCGCGCCAATCGATGCGCGTTTGGTTGGTGGCGAAAGCGCCCTCGGCTCGACAGCCGATGGGCGCTTTTTGTTTTTGGACACGAGCATGACGAAGCGGCTGCGCATCGGTGTGATGTTCTCGACGACCGGCTCCTACGGGGCGGTCGGGCGCACCATGCTGAACGGCGCGTTGCTCGGGCTCAGCGAGGTCGCCGCCGGCGGCAACGGGCCGGAGATCGAGCCGGTCATCGTCAATCCAGGCGGTGACCTGTCGCGTTATCGCGCTCTGGCCCACGACCTGCTGGCCTCCGGCGTCCGGCAGGTGATCGGTTGCTACACCTCGTCGAGCCGCAAAGAGGTGATCCCGTGCTTCGAGAAGCACGATGGCCTGTTGTGGTACCCGTCGCATTATGAGGGCTTCGAGAGCTCCGACAACGTCGTCTACACCGGCGCCTCGCCGAACCAGCACGTGTTGCCGCTGGTCGATTATCTCGCCGCCAAGCACGGCAAGCGCGCGTTCTGCATCGGCTCGAATTACATCTGGGCGTGGGAGAACAATCGGATCTTCCGCGAAGCCCTGATCGCCCGTGGCGGCACCGTGCTGGCAGAGCGTTATCTCGCTGTCGGCGACACCGATGTCGATCGCGTCATCGCGGCGATCCTGGAGCAGCGTCCGGATTTCGTCTTCAACAATCTGATCGGCACCAGCGCCTACGCGTTCTTCCGCGCGTTTCGTGCCGCCTGCCGGGCGCGCGGCATCGACCAGGCCGCCGAAATCCCGGTGGCGAGCTGCACGCTGGCCGAGCCGGAGCTGGCCGAAATCGGCGCCGAGGCCGTCGACGGACATCTGTCGTCGAGCGTGTATTTCGCTTCGCTGGCCGGGGCGGCAAACGACGCTTTCACCCATGCCTACGCGACGAAATTTCCGGATGCGCCGCCGACCTCGGCGGATGCCGAGGCCTGCTATATCGCGGTCAAGCTGCTCGCCGCTGCGCTGCAACAGGCCGGAACCGACGAGGCCGCCGCAGTACGCGCGGCCGTCGCCGACCAGCGCCTGATCGCTCCGCAAGGCGAAGTGCGGATCGATCCGCAGACCTATCACGCCTGGCTGACACCGCGGATCGGCCGGTCGACCGCGTCCGGCCAGTTCGAAGTGCTGCTCGAAGCTCCCGAGCCGATCGCACCCGATCCGTATCTGGTGCAAACCTCGCCGCGGTTCGCCGCCGCCATGCGTTCCCCATTGTTGAGGCTGGTGAAGTCATGACCTTTCGACCGGTTCAGAACTTCAAGGGCGGCCGTGCGCTCGTGGTGATGGAACGCACGGGCAGGGAAGGCGCGCTGGAGCCGACGCTGACCAAGCTCGGCGTCAGTTGCGAGGCCGTGCCGATCATCGACGGACGAGCTCAGATCGACCTCGCTTCGCTGGTGCCTGATCGCGACATCCTGTTCGTCGATGGCGATCTCGACGGCGTGCTGGCGATCGACCTCAATCCGCTGTCGCAGTTGCCGCCGGTGCCGGTGATCGGGCTGGTCGGCGTCGAGGCGCCGAGCCGGCTGAAGGCGCTGATCAATCTCGGCGCCACCGCGTTCCTGCGCAAGCCGGTGCACGGCGGCGCCGTGTACTCGGCGCTGTTCATGGGCATCAACCAGTTTCTCCTGCGCGGCGGGATGCAGGAGCGCCTGCAAACGCTCGAGGAGCGCCGTCGCGGCCGCAGGGCCGTGCTGCGCGCCGTGGTCCAGCGGATGCGGGACAGCGGCCTCGACGAGGACGGCGCTTACGACCAGATCCGCCGGGAGAGCATGCGCGTGAGGCAGAGCCTGGAGAGTTACTGCGAGGATCTGCTGAGCCGACGGGCGAGGCCGCCCGATTCGACTGGCCACACCGGCACTCCGCCGCTGCACCGTGGCGACAAACGAGCGATGTAGGAGACAGCAACATGACCGGAACTGTGTTACGGGGACTGCATGCCGCAGTCCTCACGGGGACGCTTGTCCTCGCGTCAAGCGCGGCGCTGGCCGCGGAGAAGCCGATCAAGCTCGGCGTGCTGGAGGATCAGTCGGGCGATTTCGCGGTGGCGACGATCGGCAAGGTCCACGCCATCCAACTCGCCGCCGAAGAGATCAACAAGGCCGGCGGCATCATGGGGCGGCCGCTCGAACTGGTGGTGTACGACACCCAGTCCGACAACACCCGCTATCAGGAGTTCATGCGCCGGGTGCTGCAACGGGACAAGGCCGACGCGGTGTTCGCCGGCTTCTCCTCGGCCTCACGCGAGGCGTATCGGCCGATCGTCGATCAGCTCAACGGCTTCGCGTTCTACAACAATCAGTACGAAGGCGGCGTCTGCGACGGCCACATGATCGTCACCGGCGCGGTGCCCGAGCAGCAGTTCTCCACGCTGATCCCGTGGATGATGGAGAAATACGGCAAGAAGGTCTACACGCTGGCCGCCGACTACAATTTCGGCCAGATCTCGGCCGAGTGGGTGCGCAACATCGTCAAGCAGCACGGCGGCGAGATGGCCGGCGAGGAGTTCATCCCGCTCGGCGTGTCGCAGTTCTCGCAGAGCATCCAGAACATCCAGAAGGCCAAGCCGGACTTCATCGTGACGCTGCTGGTCGGCACCGCGCAGGCTTCGTACTACGAACAGGCGGCCTCCGCCAACGTCAACCTGCCGATGGCGTCCTCGGTCAACGTCGGCCAGGGTTACGAGCACAAGCGCTTCAAGCCGCCGAGCCTGAAGGACATGTACGTCACCACCAACTACATCGAGGAAATCGACTCGCCGCAGAGCAAGGCGTTCCTGGCCAAGTTCAAGGCCAAATTCCCGAACGAGCCCTATGTCAATCAGGAGGCCGAGAACTCCTATCTGGCCGTGTATCTCTACAAGCAGATGGTGGAGCGGGCGAAGTCGACCAATCGCGACGACATCCGCAAGGTGATCGCGCAGGGCGACGTCTGCATGGACGCGCCGGAGGGCAAGGTCTGCATCGATCCGAAGAGCCAGCACATGTCGCACACCATCTACCTGGCGCACGTCAATGCCGATCACTCGATCGACTTCCCGAAAGTCTGGCCGGATATCAAGCCGTATTGGCTCGGCGAGGCAGGCTGCGATCTGACCAAGAAGGATCCGATGGCGCAATACACGCCGTCGAACCCGCCGCCCAAGTAAGTGCGGCGGACCGCTCCGGCGCACCCTGACGCGCCGGAGCGGCTGCTTCTCCGCTCAATGGACATTCGTCGGGCTGCCGCCCGTGCCGCGGCCCTCCACGCCACCTTGCTGGACGTCAGATGGACATCGCCACCTTCGCCTTCGCGGCGCTGTATCAATTCGCCGACGCCTTCGCCTTCCTGGTGCTGTCGGCCTGCGGGCTCGCCGTCATCTTCGGCATGATGGGCGTCATCAATCTCGCCCACGGCGAGTTCATCATGTGCGGCGCCTACGTCACCGCCACCGCCGTGCACGCCGGACTGCCGCTGCCGCTCGCCATTCTGGTCGGCGCGCTGGTTTCGGCGATGGTCGGCATGCTGGTCGAATTCGTGGTGGTGCGGCATCTCTATGAGCGCCCGCTCGACACCATCGTCGCCACCTGGGGCCTCAGCCTGATCGCGACCCAAGGCACGCTGATCGCGATCGGCTCGACCATGGCAGGTGTCGGTACGCCGTTCGGCAGCTTCCAGGTCGGCGCCTATTCGTATTCGATCTACCGGATCGTGCTGTTCCTGGCCGCGCTCGGCGTGCTCGGCGGGCTGTACGCGGTGTTCAACTGGACGTCGTTCGGCGTCAAGGCACGGGCCACCATCCAGGTGCCGCACATGGCGGATGCGCTCGGCGTCGACACCCGCTGGATCTACAGCCTGACCTTCGCATGCGGCGCCGGGCTCGCCGGACTTGCCGGCGGGCTGTACGCGCCGACCATGACGCTGGTGCCGACGATGGGCGCGACCTTCCTGATGGAGGCGTTCGTCACCGTGGTGATCGGCGGCGCCGACGTCTTCCTCGGCACCGCGCCGGCCGCGGCAGTCCTCGCGGTGGTGAAGTCGGCGATGACCTCCTGGCAGGGACAGTTGTTCGGTCAGATCGGCCTCTTGGTCGCGGTGATCATTGTGGTCCGGGTGCTGCCGAAAGGCATCTCCGGCTTCCTGCTGCGCGAACGGACCTGAGGGAGGCGAGGGTGAACGGTTTGATCTCTCTCTTCCGCCGGCTCGAAGGCCCGCAAACCAAAGGTCGCGGCAAGCTGTTCTGGTCGGTGTTCGTGCTGGCGCTGCTCGGCGCGCTCGCCTATCCGCTGTTCAGCGACGGCTACACCGTCGGCAACACTGCGTACTTCTTCGTCTGGGTGTTCATCGCGCTCAGCCTGTGCCTGATCTGGGGCTATGGCGGTGCGCTGTCGTTCGGCCAGACCGCGTTCTTCGGTATCGCCGGCTACAGCTACGGCATCCTGACGCTGAATTTCGGCGCGGCGTATGGCTTCACGCTGGTCGCCGTGCTGGCGGCGGTCCTGATCGCCGCGGTGGTGGCGCTGCTGCTCGGCTACTTCATGTTCTTCGGCCGGATCGAAGGCGTGTTTCTCGGCATCGTCACGCTGGCCGTGACCCTGATGCTGGAGCGCTTCATGGCCCAGACCGCCGGCCCGGAATGGCGGATCGGCGCGGCGCGGCTCAACGGCTTCAACGGCATGAGCGGAATGCCGCCGATCACCATCCCCTGGTTCGACGGGCCGATCGTGCTGTTCGCCGATGTCGGGCTGTACTACCTGATCCTGGCGCTGGTGGTGGTGGTCTATCTCGGCCTGCGCATCCTGGTGAACTCCTCGTTCGGCAACGTCATCGTGGCGATCCGTGAGAATCCGGAGCGCGCCGAAATGCTCGGTTACGACATCCGCAAATATCAGCTCATCAATTTCGTGATCGGCGCCGGGCTCGCCGGCCTGTCGGGCGTGCTCTACACCGCCTGGGGCCAGTACATCACCCCGTCGAGCATGGGCATGACGTCGGCGGCGCTGCCGCTGATCTGGGTCGCGGTCGGCGGCCGCAGTGACCTGACCTCGACGCTGGTCGGCACGCTGGTGGTGCTGGCCGGCTTCCAGGCGCTGACGATCTACGGCAGCCAATATGCGCTGGTGGTGATGGGGCTTCTGCTGGTGCTCACCGTGCTGATCGCGCCGAACGGCCTGGTGCTCGGCGCAATGAACGTGATCGGCCGGCTCGTCGCCCGCGCCAAGGGAGGACGGAACTGATGGCGCTCCTGCAACTCCGCGGCCTGAACAAGCATTTCGGCGGGCTGCACGTCACCAACCAGGTCAACCTGTCGTTCGAGACCGGCGAAATCCACTGCCTGATCGGCCCGAACGGCGCCGGCAAGAGCACGCTGTTCCGGCTGATCCTCGGCGAATACGCGCCCGGCTCCGGCGAGATCTTCTTCGCCGGCGAGGACATCACCACCTTGAAGTCGTTCGCGCGGATCGCGCGTGGACTCTCGGTCAAATTCCAGGTGCCCGGCGTGTTCAAGGGCCTGTCGGTCCGGCAGAATCTCGAGATCGCGCTGCAACGGACGCGGCACGGCGCCGAGCTCGACCGGGAGATCGACCGGCTGCTGGCGTTCCTCGGCCTCGAAGCCGAGCAGAACCAGACCGCCGGCAATCTCAGCCACGGTCAGAAGCAGTGGCTCGAGATCGGCATGGCGACCAGCCTGAAGCCGCGGATGCTGCTGCTCGACGAGCCGACCGCCGGGATGTCGCCGGAAGAGACGTTCCAGACCGGCGAGATGGTCAAGCGGCTGAATGCCGAGGGCATGACGGTGCTGGCGATCGAGCACGACATGGCGTTCGTCCGCCAGGTCGCGCAGCGCGTCACCGTGCTGCATCTCGGTCAGGTGTTCGCGCAAGGCTCGATCGACGACATCGTCGCCGACGAGCGGGTCGCGGCGATCTATCTCGGGCAGGCTCATCACCATGCGTAAGGAAGTCATCCTCAACACCGTGGGGCTGCGCGCCGGCTACGGCGGCAAGCCGGTGCTGCAAGGACTCGAGATCGAAGTCCGCGAGGGCGAGATCATCGCGGTGATCGGCCGCAACGGCGTCGGCAAGTCGACGCTGATGAAGAGCCTGATCGGCCTGATCCCGGCGATGGACGGCTCGATCGTGTTCCGCGGCGACGCCATCGAGCATCTGCCGGCGTTCAAGCGGGCGCGGCTCGGCATCGGCTACGTGCCGCAGGGCCGCGACGTATTTCCGCGGCTCAGCGTCGCCGAGAACATCGCGGTCGGCGCCTCGATCAAGGGGCGGCTGACCGAGCAGCAGCGCCGCGAGGTGGTCGAGACGTTTCCGATCCTCGGCGAGCGCTGGAGCCAGCGCGCCGGCACGATGTCCGGCGGCCAGCAGCAGCAGCTCGCGATCGGGCGCGTGCTGGTGGCGGATCCCGAACTGATCCTGCTCGACGAGCCGTCGGAAGGCATCCAGCCGAACATCGTCCAGGACATCGCCCGCGACATGGTCGCGCTGAACGCCAGGACCGGCGTCACCATCATCCTGGTCGAGCAGAACCTCGACATGATCCGGGCGATGGCGCAGCGCTGCTACGTCATGGACAAGGGCCGGATCGTCGCCGACCTCGACCGCGCCGCGCTCGACGACGAGGCCGAAATGCGCCGTCACCTCGCGGTGTAACTGAATTCAACAAAGGAGACCAACATGGCCTGGCAGACTGAATCGATCATGGCGCGCAAGGGCGTCGCCAAGGGCGTGCGCGGCAAGAGCCACACCATCACCGAGGCGGAGCAGGGCAAGTATCACTACGTCTACGGGCCGTATTTCGACAAGGTCCTGACTGTCGACCCCGGTGCGGTGGTGGCGGCCGAAACCCACGACGCGTTCGAGGGCGCGATCAAGTCTGAGACCGACATCCCGTCCAAGATCCTCAACTTCCCGTTCCTCAATCCGCAGAACGGCCCGATCTGGGTCAATGGCGCCGAGAAGGGCGACACGCTCGCCGTGTACATCGAGAGCATCGTTCCGCGCGGGCCGCAGCCGCGGGGCACCACGGTGGTGATGCCGGAGTTCGGCGGCCTGGTCGGCACCGGCAACACCGCGCTGCTCAACCCGCCGCTGCCGGAGCGCGTCAAGAAGCTCGAAATCACCGCCGAGCACGGCACCAAATGGAACGACAAGATCACGCTGCCGTATGAGCCGTTCATCGGCACCATCGGCACCTCGCCGGAGATCGAGGCGATCTCGTCGCTGGTCCCTGATTACTACGGCGGCAACATGGATCTGCCCGATGTCGGCGTCGGCGCCGTCATCTATCTGCCGGTCAACACCGCGGGCGCGCTGCTCTATCTCGGCGACTGTCACGCCGCCCAGGGCGACGGCGAGCTCTGCGGCGTCGCGATCGAGCACCCGACCGTGACCACGGTGCAGATCGATCTGATCAAGGGCTGGCCGATCCACTGGCCGCGGCTGGAGACCAAGGACTTCATCATGACGATCGGCTCGGCGCGGCCGATGGAGGATGCCGCCCGCATCGCCTATCGCGAACTGTGCCGCTGGATGGCGGCGGATTACGGCTTCGACGAGATCGACGCCTACATGCTGCTGACCCAGGCCGGGCGCGTCCGGCTCGGCAACATGGTCGATCCGAAGTACACGCTCGGCGCGTCGATCAAGAAGTCGTTCCTGGTGTGAGGGGAGCGACGGCGATGTCGCAACTGCTGAAGGTCGCTACCGTCCAGTTCGAGCCGGTCATGGCCGAGAAGGAGCGCAACGTCGCGCGCCTGCTCGAGCTGTGCGAGGAGGCGGCGGTGGGCGGCGCCAAACTGATCGTCACCCCGGAGATGGGCACCACCGGCTACTGTTGGTATGATCGCGCCGAAGTGGCGCCGTTCGTCGAGCCGATCCCGGGGCCGACCACGGCGCGGTTCGCCGAACTGGCGCGCAAGCACGATTGCACTATCGTCGTCGGCCTTCCGGAAGTCGATGAGGACGGCATCTACTACAATTCCGCCGTCCTGATCGGCCCGGAGGGATTGATCGGGCGTCACCGCAAGACGCATCCTTACATCTCCGAGCCGAAATGGTCGGCGGCGGGCGATCTGCACAATCAGGTGTTCGACACCCCGATCGGGCGGATTTCGCTGTTGATCTGCATGGACATCCATTTCGTCGAGACCGCGCGGCTGATGGCGCTGGGCGGTGCCGACATCATCTGCCACATCTCCAATTGGCTCGCCGAACGCACGCCGGCGCCGTACTGGATCAGCCGCGCCTTCGAAAACTCCTGCTACGTGATCGAGAGTAATCGTTGGGGGCTGGAGCGGACCGTGCAGTTCTCCGGCGGAAGCTGCGTGATCGCGCCGGACGGCAGCATCGCCACCGTGATCGATGGTGGCGACGGCGTGGCGTACGCCGAGATCGATCTTGAAGCCGCGCGGGCGCGGCGGATCGGCGGCGAGGCGGTGTTCCGGCAGCGGCGGCCGGAACTGTATCCGGAGCTGCTGACCGGCACCTTCAGTTGGAATCCGTACGACTTCTTCGGCCTGTACGGCCACGAGGCCTGGCCGAAGGGCAAGCGCTCCAAGCTCAGCGCCGCGCAGTTCGCCCCGAGCGGCGACATCAATGGCAATCTCGGTCGGATCGAGACGCTGGCGCGACAGGCGAAGGCCGCCGGCGCCGAGATGGTGGTGTTTCCGGAATTGAGCCTCACCGGACTGGTTGATCCGGTGCGTACTGCCGTCGCTGTGCCGAGTCCGGCGACCGAGCGGCTCGCTGCGCTGGCGGGCGAGCTGTCGCTGCATCTTGTCTGCGGTCTCGCCGAGCGCGACGGTGAGACGTTCTACAACAGCGCGGCGCTGATCGCCCCTGACGGTCGTATCACCATCTATCGCAAGACGCATCTGACCGAGGACGAGCGAAGCTGGGCGCGGCCCGGCGACAGCTTCGTCGTCGTCGACACTCCGCTCGGCCGCGTCGGCCTTCTGATCGGCCACGATGCAATGTTTCCGGAAGCCGGGCGCGTGCTGGCGCTGCGCGGCTGCGACATCATCGCGTGCCCGGCTGCGATCGCGACGCGGTTCAGCACGCCGCACGCGGGGACGAGCGTCGAGCAGCCGGCGCCGATCCCGACCGGCGCCGATCCGCATCACTGGCATCACTTCCGCGTCCGCGCCGGCGAGAACAACGTGTTCTTCGCTTTCGCCAACGTGGCCGATGCGGCGCGCGGCTATCCGGGATTGAGCGGCTTATTCGGACCGGACACGTTCGAATTCCCGCGCCGCGAGGCGCTGATCGAAGGCGGGGAGGGCGTCGCCACCGCGACGATCGACACCTCCAATCTCGACAGCGTTTATCCGACCAACGTGGTGCGGCGGAAGGATCTGGTGGCGATGCGGATGCCGCACAGCTACCGGCCGCTGGTGCAAGTCGTCGCCGGCAACTACTAACCAAGGGGAGCGAATATGGATCTGGGATTGAAGGGCGCCAAGGTACTCGTCACCGGCGGCACCAAGGGCATCGGCCGCGCCATCGCCGAGACCTTCGCGGCGGAAGGCGCGCATATCGGCCTCTGCGCGCGCAATGCGGCCGAGGTCGACAGCGCGGTGGCGGCGTTGAGGGCGACTGGCGTGTCGGCATTCGGCGGCGCCGTGGATGTGTCCGATGGGCCGGGGTTGAAAGCATGGGTCGCCGACATGGCGGCCAAGCTCGGCGGCATCGATGTGGTGGTCGCCAATGTCAGCGCGCTGGCGATCGGCTCGGACGAAGAGAGCTGGGCCAAGGGCTTTACCACCGACATGATGGGCACTGTGCGGCTGGTCGATGCAGCGATGCCGTACCTCGAACAGAGTCAGCAGCCGGCGATCGTCACCGTCTCCAGCGTCTCGGGCCGTGAGATCGACTTCGCGGCGGGGCCCTACGGCACCTTCAAGGCGGCGATCATCCACTACACCCAGGGCCTCGCGTATCAGCTCGCCGGCAAGGGAATCCGCGCCAACACCGTCTCGCCCGGCAACACGTATTTCGAGGGCGGGGTGTGGGAGCAGATCAAGAACGGCAACCCCGATCTCTACAACACCGCGCTGGCTCTCAACCCGACCGGCCGGATGGGCACGCCGCAGGAGATGGCGAATGCCGTGGTGTTTCTTGCCAGCCGTGCCGCCAGCTTCATCACCGGCACCAATGTTGTGGTCGATGGCGCGCTCACCCGTGGCGTGCAATTTTGAAGTGTTGCACGTCAAGATAAGCCGATTTCATTCTGTCGGATGGAATGATGATATCACTAAATACCGTTGCGGGGTGAGCACGCCCAAATAACTAAGTGCCGCGTGCTGATCAGTTGCGACGCGGCCTTTGGATCAGGCTATACAGCCGCGTTCCGGGTGGTGGGGGCCGCGGTGTCGAGTAGCAGAAGTAACTGCGCGGTCTGTCGATCTGCGACGGAGCTGTTGCGCGCGCGACCGCTTGTCGAGGGCTACGAACTTCGCGACTATCCTTGCCCGCAATGCGGCCGCGTGTTTCAGATCGTCGTCAAGTGTGAGGAAGTTCAGCCGCGGCAATCGCCGCAGCCGGATAAGCCTTGAGCCGGTCGCCGGGGGCGGGCGCGGTGCATTGCACCACGGCCTGGTCGATCCGGAGCGTCACCGGATCGCCGACGCTGAGGTCACTCACGCCTGACAGGCGCAGCCGCAGTTTGCGGCCGTCGACCAGCACTGCGCAGGTGCCGCTCGCATTGCGTTCGTCGAGATAGATGCCGGTGACGACAAACGGATCGCTCCGCGCGAGGCTGCCGAACGACTCGGCAGGCGTGCCGTCGAACACCACGCGGCCGTGCTCCATCCGCACCAGGCGGTCGGCGAGGCGGAGGATTTCCGACGGATCGTGGCTGACCAGCAGCGTCGTGGTGGCGAAGCGGCGATGCAGCCGCAGCAGATCGTCCTGCAGCTTGCGTCGCATCGCCGGATCGAGCGCCGACAGCGGCTCGTCGAGCATCAGCAGGGCCGGTCGCCGCGCCAGTGCCCGGATCAGCGCCAGCCGCTGCTTCTGGCCACCGGACAGCCGGTCCGGCATGGCGTCGGCGAGGCCATGAAGCTCGACCAGGTGCAGCAGTTCGTCGACCTCGTCGCGACACCGACGTGATCCGATCGCGTAGTCGACGTTGCCGCGCACCGTCATGTTCGGAAACAGCGCGTAGTCCTGAAACACCAGCCCGATCGAGCGCTTCCGCGTCGGCACGTGCAGCCGTGCTGCGGTGCCGCACCAGTGTGTCGCGCCGATGCGGATGCTGCCCTCCGCCGGCCGTGTCAGTCCTGCGGCGGCGCGGAGCAGGGTGGTCTTGCCGGCGCCTGAGGGACCGGTGATCGCCAGCAGCGAGCCGGGCGCGATCGTCAGATCGACGTCGAGCCAGAATGGCCCGGCGGGCCCGCTCAGCGGTGTCCGGATGCGCAGCGCGATGTCGTCGGTCCGTTTCTCCATTGCCAGTCCGCCAGTCGATATCGTTATATAGTGAAGTATACAACGATTGACGTCTCTGCTAGCCAAATGCGGCGAGCGGAGCCAAAGGCGAGGGGATTGAAATGGCGTGGGCGGTGAGATCGGCGGTGATGGGCTTGGCTGTGGTGTCGTTTGCGGCGCCGGCCGCCGCGGACGAGACGACACTGGCCGCGGGCGCCGGCTATCGGCGGCCGATTGCCGAATTGGCGGCAGCCTACGAGAAACAGTCCGGCGACAAGCTGCTGCAGGTGTATGGCCACATGGGGCAGGTGCTGGCGCAGGCGCGCGAGAGCACCCAGATCGCCCTGGTGTGCGGCGACAAGGCGGTGCTGGGGAAGGCCGGGGATCTCGGCTTTGCGCAGATCGCGCCCCTTGGCCTCGGGCGGCTGGTGATCGCCTATCGCAAGGGGCTGGCGCTCGCGAAGCCTGAAGACGTCTCGGCGCCCGAGTTCAAGCGAATCGGCATCCCGGATCAGGCCAGCGCCGTCTATGGCAAGGCCGGCCGGCAGTTTCTCGAACGCAGCGGGCTCGCCGCCACGATCGATGCGCGGCTGGTGCCGGTCGCCACCGTGCCGCAGGTGACCAGCTACGTCGCCAGCGGCGAAGTCGATGCCGGCTTCATCAATGCCACCGAGGCGATCGGCGCGGCCGGCAATATCGGCGGCTATGTCGCGGTCGACAGCAAGCTGTACGATCCGGCCGAGATCGTCTGCGGCGTACGTGCGCCGGCCGCGAAGGCGGCCGAGAGCTTTGTGCAATTCCTCGGTACCGAGCAGGCTCGCGCCATCCTGCAGCGCTACGGGCTGTAGGCCGCGATGTTGGCGGCGGCGATCGAAGCGCTGCGCGATCCGGCGCTGATCGCACCCGCTCTGCTGTCGCTCAAGATCGCCGCAGCGACTCTGGTGCTGCACATCGTGCTCGGCACCTTGCTCGGCTGGGCGCTGGCGCAGCGATCCTGGCCGGGTCGCACCGTGCTCGACGCGGTGGTGACGATCCCGCTGGTGTTTCCGCCGATCGCGCTCGGCTTCTTTCTGTTGCTGTTGCTCGGTCGGCGCAGCCCGGTTGGGCAGTGGCTCGACGCCGGCTTCGGCTTCAGCTTCGTGTTCTCGGTCGAAGGCGTTCTGCTGGCCTCGGTGATCGCCGGCCTGCCGCTGGTGGTGAAGCCGATCGAAGCGGCGATCGCCAGCGTGTCCCGAAGCCTGGGCGAGGCGTCACGGACGCTCGGCCGCAATGAGTTCGAGACCTTCATGTTCGTGATTCTGCCGAACATCCGCGGCGCGATCGTCGCCGGCCTGGTGCTCGGGACAGCGCGATCACTCGGTGAGGTCGGCATCACCTTGATGCTCGGCGGCAACATCGTCGGCAAGACCAACACGATCTCGCTCGAGGTCTACAACGCGGTGTTCAACGGTGAGTACGGCCGTGCCGCGGTGCTGTCGGCGCTGCTCGGTGCAGTGTCCCTCGTTGTGTTCGGGGTGCTGCGGCGAGCGTCGCGAGCGATTCCCGCTTAGATCGCGCCGCGATCGCGGCCGTCGCTCGGGGCGAGTTTCGCGCTCAGCTTCTCCAGCGAATCCGCCGATGGTGGCGCCTTCTGAAACTCCCGAATCGCTTCGGCGAGCTCCTGGTCGGTCATCGGCGTTGCCGGCTGTCGCAGGCTGCCGGCCGCAAGACCGTTGGCGATCCAGTCGAGGTGTTCGTCCGGTCCGTCGAAGAACTGGCGGATGCGGGCGAGAAACGCTCTGTAGGGCACGGGGCCTCCGATGGTCGAACCTGCGCCAGATCGCTTCTGTGCGCTTCAGACGTTGCCTCGGTTCCTGAAGAGGAACGAGTCTCGGCACTCTAGGCGCCTCGCATCGAGTGGTTTGTGTCTTTTGATACAGAGGATGACGCAGCGTCCGGGAGGCAGCCAGACCGGATTCGCCGGCCTGGCACGGAGCGGACGAATCGACAGCATGAGGTCGCCGCGCGAAAAGGCATCAGGCCGCCTCTCGGGGCAAAGCCGGCGAGGCGAAATTTCGTGAAATATATCAGGGGCTTGGGGTGGCGGAGACGGAGGGATTCGAACCCTCGATAGGGCTTTACAACCCTATAACGGTTTAGCAAACCGCCGCCTTCAGCCACTCGGCCACGTCTCCGGTGCGCTCGATATGCCCGACAGCGCCGCGGCCCGCAAGCAGGATTGCGCGGATTGCAGCCGCGACCTTTGGGCCTGTGCACGGTGATCGCCGCAACACCGGGCGGGAGCCGGCAGAGGACGGGTTCCGAGGCCCACTCTGCAACTCGGATTCGCCCGAAGCGAGGAAACGATTCTCAGGAATCGGCCCGCAGCACGCAGGCAATCGCCATGGTTTACCCCAGTCATCCACGCTCGGGACCTTGTTGCGATGCGGCATCGGTCACGGGTTGCGGTTTTGGAAATTCTGGAAAATCAATAGCTTATTAGGCGACAGGGAGAGGTCTGAGTGTTATTTGTGCAACACCCCTACGAAAACGGGACGCAGAGCATGGCTCCCTTGTTGCGTGTGCATCACTGTTAGGTAATTGTCGTGATGCGACGGAGGGGGGCATCCCGAGGTCGCCCCGTAATAGGTGGTTCGCTTAAGTCCCTCGCGTTCAGCGGGTGTCCGAAGGCGCGAAGCGGCTAGGCGGGTTTCTGGGATTAAGGGGCCAAGGCGGGTGCGTGCACTTTGCGGATCGGAACCTTCCCGACAGAGCAACTTGGAGGTTTACATGAACATCGTTAAGGGCCTTTTCCTCGGCTCAGCGGCGGCGCTCCTCGCCGTTGGCGGCGCGCAGGCCGCTGATCTGCCGTTGAAGGCGAAAGCCGTCGAATACGTGAAGGTCTGCTCGATCTACGGCGCCGGCTTCTACTACATCCCGGGCACCGACACCTGCATCAAGCTCGGCGGCTATCTGCGCGCCGACGTGACCATCGGTGGCGGTTCGGCCTACAACATGCCGGCCTGGAACAGCAACGCTGGCCAGAAGAACCGCCTGTCGAACGACTACATCTTCCGGTCTCGCCAGGATCTGAACATCGACACCCGCACCGCGACCGAATACGGCGTGGTCCGCACCTACTTCGATGCGACCTTCAACTGGACCACCGGCACCGACACGGTCGCCAACGGTCATCTTGGCGTGTACTACGCCTTCGTGCAGTTCGCCGGCTTTACCTTCGGTAAGGCGGTGTCGCAGTTCGATACGCCGTGGACCGGCTATCCGGGCAACAACACCTCGTTCCTGCTCGGCGGCTACGACGACGTCACCGGCATCAACCAGGTGGCCTACACTGCGGAATTCGGCAACGGCGTGTCGGCCTCGATCTCGCTGGAAGATCAGTCGTCCTACCTGCAGTCGGCGCTGTACAACACCTCGTTCGCTCCGAACTTCCTGGCCTACGGCGCCAACTCCTACGCCGGCACCTCGATCCCCGACATCGTCGGCAAGATCCGCGTCGATCAGGCCTGGGGTCTGTTCCAGGTTTCGGCCGCCGCGCATCAGGTTCGCGCCAGCTACTACAACACCGCGCT
>NZ_QPFS01000250.1:0-995 GCF_010906995.1 Rhodopseudomonas sp. WA056
CGTGGCTGGCCTTGCTGCACTGGTCGTAGGCCGGCAGCGCCATGGCGTGGGCTTCGCGTTTGTCGCTCACCCAGCCGGCGTCGAGATATTTCTTGCAGGCGGCTTCGGCCATCTTGAACTGCTCGAACAGCATCTCGGTGTCGGCGACCTCGAAATTGTGTTTCGAGTATTCCTTCTCGGCCTGCAGGAAGACGTCGCCGTAGGTGACCTTGTCGGCGCCGTCGCGGCCGTTGAAGTTGAGGTCGTAGACCCGGTCGATGCCCTGGACGTACATCGCCAGCCGTTCGAGTCCATAAGTCAGTTCGCCGGCGACCGGCGCGCATTCGACGCCGGCGACCTGCTGGAAGTAGGTGAACTGGCTGACTTCCATGCCGTCGCACCAGCACTCCCAGCCCAGCCCCCAGGCGCCGAGCGTCGGGCTCTCCCAATCGTCCTCGACGAAACGGATGTCGTGCAAGCCCGAGTCGACGCCGATCGCGGCCAGCGATTGCAGATACAGATCCTGGATGTTCGGCGGCGAGGGTTTGAGGATCACCTGGAACTGATAGTAGTGCTGCAGCCGGTTCGGGTTCTCGCCGTAGCGGCCATCCTTGGGCCGGCGCGACGGCTGCACGTAAGCGGCGTTCCAGTACTTCGGACCGAGCGCCCGCAGCGTGGTGGCCGGGTGGAAGGTGCCGGCGCCGACTTCCATGTCGTAGGGCTGCAGGATGACGCAGCCGTGGTCGGCCCAGAAGCGCTGCAGCGTCAGGATCAGGCCCTGGAACGAGCGTTCCGGGCGCATGTGCGGAGGCGTCGGGTCCATGATCGGCTTTGGATTCGCAAGGGTTTTCGGAAAAGCGGCCGGACCGTATCGGCCGCGCCCCGGCAAATCAAGGCGACGGACAAGCCAAATCGCCGGTTAACGCGTCCTTAACCCAGGCTGCCGCCTCAGCGGCGCAGCGCTGCAATTCACCAGCTCATCCACCGGCAGCCGTCGCGGGCCGGCGACAGCCGAG
>NZ_QPFS01000251.1:0-986 GCF_010906995.1 Rhodopseudomonas sp. WA056
CTTCTTGGCCTCGGTCTCGGCCTTGCGCTTGGCTTCCTCTTCGTGGCGATGGCGCTCTTCCTCGGCCTTGCGGCGGGCCTCGGCGGCCTCGCGCTCGGCGCGGTCGATCTTTTCCTGCTCGGCGCGGCGCTGCGCCTCGATCTCGGCCTGCTTGCGCTCCTCGATCTCGCGCACGCGGGCGTCGGCCAGCGCGGTGGCGCGAGCGGTGCGCTCGTCCTCGGTCAGGGTTCGCAGCACCATGCCGCTGCGCGACTGTTGCGGCGCCGGACGCGACTGCTGCTGCCGGCTCGGGGCAGCCGGCGCCGGTGCGGGCTTCTTCGCCACTTCGGGCGCCGCCGGCGCTGCGGCCGGCTCGTCGCCGCCGATGCGTCGCTTGCCGCGCTTTTCGACCACCACCTGCTTGCTACGGCCGTGGCTGAGGCTCTGGCGCACGCCGCCCTGCTCGACGCGCGGCTTCAGCGTCAAGGTCTTGGTCGGCATCGTCAGAGTCTTGTCGCCAGGAGTTTTCGTATCAACCATTCAGTCGTCCCAATCCTTCAACGTCGTGCGCGTTCGCACGAACTTCGTCAGCAGCTCTTTCGTCAGCGGCGTCGTCAGCAACGTCTTTCGGCGTGTTGATCGGCGTTCCCGCAATAGCCGCAGTGGCATCGCCGTCATCCGCCAGCCGGTATCGGACCAGAATCTGGCAGCGCGACAGGAATGTTTGTCCGGCCGAGCCCGCAAGCACGGCAGCATGTATCACATTTGACCGCCCCAATGCCAAATCCAATTCTTCGGATGTGAGCGCGGTGAGACGAGGAAAATCGCGGCTTGCGGCGGTCTCTCCGTCGATTTGCCGACAAAGCCCGTCCAGCTTGCGGATTCCGTCCGCAGCGCCGTCGGCAGCGTGGATCAGGGCGACCGCCTCGCGGTTCTTCAGCGCGGTCCCGACCTTGCCGAAGCCGCCGCCCACCTGGCCGGCCTTGGCCGTGATTGCCAGCGCCACC
>NZ_QPFS01000252.1:0-897 GCF_010906995.1 Rhodopseudomonas sp. WA056
ACCAAAGACAAGAACCTCAACGACCTGTTCCTCGACACCTTGAAGGACATCTATTTCGCCGAGAAGCAGATCCTGAAGGCGCTGCCGAAGATGGCGAAGGCCGCCACCTCGGACAAGCTGCGGGCGGCGTTCGAGAAGCACGTCGCCGAAACCGAAGGCCAGATCGAGCGGCTGGAGCAGGTGTTCGAACTGCTCGAGAAGCCGGCCCGCGGCAAGACCTGCGACGCCATACTCGGGATCATCGACGAGGGTAAGGAGATCATGGACGAGTACAAGGGCACCGAGGCGCTCGATGCCGGCCTGCTCGCAGCCGCCCAGGCGGTCGAACATTACGAGATCTCCCGCTACGGCACGCTGAAGACCTGGGCCGGCCTGCTCGGCATGAAGGATGCGGTCCGGCTGATCGACCAGACACTGCAGCAGGAAAAGACCACCGACCAGACTCTCTCGAAGCTGGCCGAGAGCGAGGTCAATTACGAGGCGGCGGCGTAAGCGGCGGCATTTCGCAGGCTATCGGCGGATCGGAACGACGAAGCCCCGGGCGCTGCCGCCCGGGGCTTCTGCGTGATCGTCCGTCAGTCTCAGCCGCCGACGTCGGCGCTGATGACGTCGCCGAACAGCTCCCACTTCTCGCCCTTGAAGCGCATCAGCTGCAACTGGCTGACCGGCGCGAAGTCGGTCGCCGAGGTGTTGATCTTGATGCCCGGCAGCAGCACTTCGGTGCGATAGTCCTTCAGGCTGGCGGCCTGCTTCATGACGTTTTCGCGGGTGAGGTTGTCGCCGCACTTCTTCAGCACCTCGACCAGCGTCTGGGCGACGCCGTAGCCGACCACAGTGCCGCCATCGAGCTTGTTGCCCTCCGGGAACTCCTTGTCCATGAAGGCGAGGAACTCCTTC
>NZ_QPFS01000253.1:0-894 GCF_010906995.1 Rhodopseudomonas sp. WA056
GGATAGGCCTGCGCGTAAGCCCATTCCCTGAGAGCACTTTGGATGAAGCGCTCGGCCTTGCCGTTGGTTTTAGGTGTGTATGGCCTGGTGCGGATATGCTTGAGCCCGAGAGCGTGGCAGGCGTTTCGGAAATCAGTCGATATGTAGCAGCTTCCGTTGTCGGTCATGACGCGTCTAACGGTGACGCCGAGGCTGGCGTAATAGGCGATCGCGGCCTTGAGAAAGGCGATCGCGCTGACGGCCTTCTCGTCCGCGAAAATCTGCGAGAATGCGACACGTGAGGCGTCGTCGATGCAGACGTGGACGAACTCCCAGCCGACGCCGCGGCTGTTGCTTTGGCCGGTGCGATCGCCGGTGATGCGATGGCCGATCTTGTCGAAGCGGCCGAGCTTCTTGATGTCGATGTGGATCATGTCGCCGGGATGGGCGTACTCGTAGCGGCGGGCTGGTTCGGCCGGCTCCAGGTCACGCATTCGGTTGAGCCCCAGGCGTCGCAGGATACGGCTGACGGTGGCCGGCGACAGGCCGAGATCGGCGGCGATCTGCTTGCCGGTCAGACGCTGACGGCGCAGCCGTTCGACCTGCTCCACGGTCGCCACTGGCGTCGGCTTGTACAGCCGCCGCGGCCGCGACGAGCGATCGGCAAGCCCTGCGCGCCCTTCGGCCTTGAACCGGGCAACCCATTTGCGGGCCGTCCGCGGGCAGACGCCTGCGGCTTGTGCGGCGGCCTTCGGCGTCTGCCCGCTCAACACCGCCTGCACCAACCGCTCTCGACCAATCGGCGTCAAACGGGCATTCTTGTGAATGTTCATCCGGTCCCTCCTTGGACACTGAAGCTTCGCAACCTCAGCATCCTCGGTCCGGACCGGATGGACAACCTAATGAAAGCTCACA
>NZ_QPFS01000254.1:0-892 GCF_010906995.1 Rhodopseudomonas sp. WA056
GTGTGGGATGTCACGCAGATACGGCCGGCACGGCAGCTCCGCCGCGCGATGATCGGCGACGAAGCGCTCGACGATCGCCCAGTCGGCTCCGTCCACCGGACCCACCGGCCGCGCGAACCACAGCACGGATGCGTGCGGCAGGTCGCGCAGCGTGACCACCGCGCCGGCAGACGCGTCCGGCCCGATCCGCAGTTCGCCGACTACGCCGGCATCGACCGGCCGCGCGGCCACGGCCATCGACCAGACCTCGTCGCAGATGCCGATGCGGCCGTAGCCGAGATTGTTCCATTCGTTGGTGAAGTCGAACCGGCACAGCGAGCGCTGCCGCAGCGGCGATGCGGCGCCGAGCCCCTGATCGGCATAGACGATCCTCGCGGCACTCTCGGTCAGCCCATAGGTCGGCGCCGGATCGCAGGCCGCGGACGCAGCGGCAGGCTCGTCGAGGGGGGTGACCGTGATGCCGGCGAGACCGGCGATGCGCGGACCGATGGTGCCGAGGAGCACCAACTTCACCGGCCGTCGCAGCAGCGGCTCGATCCAGTCCGCATCCTGCTCCCGCGGCGCGACCACCACGACCACCGCTTGCGCGCGAGATGCTGCGGCGATGTCGTCGAGCAGTCGGACCTGGCCCGGCGTGAACGAACGCTCGAAGGCGCGGAGCACGACCTCGCGCGCGGCAGCGTCGTCCGATCGATCGATGATGGCGATCATGCGCGCGTCGCCGCTATACGGCCGCTTCCGGCACGAAGTGCCGGAACTTGCCGCGCCAGCCCTGCAGCTTCAGCTCGCTCGGCGCGATGAACTCGATGCCGGTGGCATCGCCCCACCAGCCGCTGAGCCGGCCGCGGATGCCTTCGACGTCGGCGCCGTCTTCGGGCACGATGCGGAATAC
>NZ_QPFS01000255.1:0-884 GCF_010906995.1 Rhodopseudomonas sp. WA056
CCGCGAGCCGGCCGCCGGCGCGGGCGAGATCGTCGGGGTCCTGGCCTTCGGGGAGCAGCGCAAAGCGCAGGCTTTTCCCGGGCTTCAGATGCGGCAGCGCCAGGTCGGCGGCGCGATACGCCGCCTTCTGGCCGGCGCGGTCGCCGTCGAAGCACAGGATCGGCTCGTCGGCCATTTTCCAGAGGTGCTGAAGCTGCGCCTCGGTCAGCGCGGTGCCGAGCGGCGCGACGGTTGCGGGGAAACCAACCGTGACCAGCGCGATGACGTCGACATAGCCTTCGACCACGATCACCGAACCGCCTTCATGCGCGGCTTTGCGCGCGGGCGCGTGGTTGTAGAGGTTGTCGCCCTTGTGAAACAGCGGTGTCTCGGGCGAGTTCAGATACTTCGCTGCGACATCCTTCTCCAGCGCGCGGCCGCCGAACGCGATCACCCGGCCGCGCAGATCCAGAATCGGAAACATCACCCGGTCGCGGAACTTGTCGAACGGCACCGGGATGTCGGGGCCCGCCGACAACAGCCCCGCTTCGATCATGTCGGCCACCGGCACACCGTGCTTGCCGAGATGCTCCTTCAGCGCAAAGCGCTCGTTCGACGCATATCCGAGCCGGAACTTGACCTGGGTGCCCGGCAGAATCGCGCGGTCGGCCAGATAGCCGCGGGCGCGGGCGCCGGCGCGTGAGGCGAGATTGTCGGCGAAGTAATTAGCCGCCAGCTCCATCACGTCGTACAGCGATTTGCGGCGCAGCTCCTGGCGCGCGGATTCTTGCGTCTGCACCGGCAGCGCAACGCCGGCCATCGCCGCCAGCCGCTCGACCGCTTCGGGGAAGTCGACGCCCTCGGTCAGCATCACGAAATCGAAGATCGAGCCGTTCTTGCCCGAG
>NZ_QPFS01000256.1:0-837 GCF_010906995.1 Rhodopseudomonas sp. WA056
CCAACTCCTACGCCGGCACCTCGATCCCCGACATCGTCGGCAAGATCCGCGTCGATCAGGCCTGGGGTCTGTTCCAGGTTTCGGCCGCCGCGCATCAGGTTCGCGCCAGCTACTACAACACCGCGCTCGAGACCTCCGGTCATCCGAGCGACACCTGGGGCTATGCGGTCCAGGGCGCTCTGTCGCTCAAGAACCTGCCGACCGGCCCCGGCGACAGCATCAACATCACGGCGACCTACTCGAACGGCGCGACCCGTTACGTGCTGGGCGGCGTGAGCCCGAACTCGTTCGCGATCTACGGCAACAACTCGGTTCCGGGCACCTATCAGAGCGTCGCCTTCGGCGTTGCGGCCGACGGCGTGTTCGCCGGCACCAACAACCTGAACGGCACCGGCATCGAGAAGACCTCTGCGTGGGGCGTCCGTGGTGCGTTCAACCACAACTGGAACCCGAACTGGTCGACCTCGCTGTTCGGCGCCTACACCAAGATCGACTACAATGGCACTGCGACCGCTCTGATCTGCACCGGTCTCGGCGCCAATGTGGCCGGCTTCAACTGCAACCCGGACTTCGCGATCGCGCAGGTCGGCACCGTCACCCGCTGGACTCCGGTCAAGGGTCTGACCCTGTCGGGCGAAGTGATGTACACCTATCTCGATCAGGCGTCCTCGGGCATCCTGCCGCTGACCGCCGCCGGAACCAAGCCGGCCGCGTTCTACGAGTTCAAGGACCAGGGCGTCTGGAGCGGCAACCTCCGCGTTCAGCGCAACTTCTGATCCTCGCTTCGCAAGCGAGTATCTGATCAACCCCGGCGGGCAACCGCCGGGGTTTTTCGTT
>NZ_QPFS01000257.1:0-827 GCF_010906995.1 Rhodopseudomonas sp. WA056
CCCACGCGCTCCGCCCCGAGGGTGACTGGCACGCGCTGCTGATGCCGATCCGCCGCGCGGCGGTCGGTCTGGCGCTGGCCGGACGGCTGGTGATCTATCGCAAGGGAAAGCCGGCCGATCCGAACGATTTCCGCGGCGTGTACCGGCTCGGCCTGCCCCGGCACGATTGAGCGGCGCGCTACGGCGACGGCAGCAGTGACGGGATCTTGCCGCCGAGCCGGTAGGCCAACAGCCCTGCCCATTCGTGCGCGGCGACGTCGGTGCGCGCCAGTCCCGCCGCCAGCGTCGCGAACGGGCGCGCCACGTCTTCGCGACCACGTGTCCGCCAATCCACCGGATAGGCGACCACGTCGAAGCCGGCGGCACGAAACGCCATGATCGACCGCGGCATGTGGAATGACGAGGTGACCAGCAGCCAGAGTTCGCCGGGCTTGGGCGACACCAGCGCGCGCGTATTGGCGGCGTTCTCGGCGGTCGTGCGCGATTTGTCCTCCAGCACCAAGCGGCCGGCAGCGAGCCCGAACCGCTCCAGCAACTCGCCGGCGAGCGGCGCTTCGGCAGCCGAGCGCTGGATCAAGTTGCCGCTGCCCCCGCTGTAGACGATCCGTGCCTGCGGATAACGCCGCGCCAGATCGAGCGTGGCGAGCACGCGCTCGGCGGATGCATCGAGCTCGACCGTATTGCGCGCGGCGCTGACCTCGGAATTGATCGCCCCGCCGAGCACGATGATCCCGTCCGGGGCGCGGCCGGCGTCGTGCCATGGCGGGTAGCGTTCGGACAGCGACAGCAACAGCACGTTGCCGAGCGGCGAATAGCCGGCGATCAGC
>NZ_QPFS01000258.1:0-741 GCF_010906995.1 Rhodopseudomonas sp. WA056
ACGACGAACCGCCGCCCGACCAGCCGCCGCCGATTCTGACTCCGCCCTGGAAGAACAGCCGGAACATCAGCTCGCCGAAAAACCCGACGACGCCGGCGATGATCACCGCGATCACCATCATCTGCACGTCGCCGTTTTTGATGTGGGTCAGCTCGTGCGCCAGTACCGCTTCGATCTCGGCATCATCGAGCCGGTCGACCAGCCCCGACGTCACGGTGATGGCGTATTGCTTCGGATTGAGGCCGCTGGCGAAGGCGTTCAGCGCCGCGCTGTCCATGATCTTCAGCTTCGGCATCGGGATGCCGCGCGAGATGCACAGGTTCTCCAGGAGATTATACAGCCGCGGCTGTTCGGCCCGCGTCACCGCATGTCCGCCGGTGACGGCGTCGATCAGCTTCTGGTGAAAGAAGTAGGCGATCACGATCCACAGCGCCGCGCCGACGGTGGCGAACGGTGCCGCCTGGATCAGGTCGGCCGCCGCGGCCCGCAGATAGTCCGACACCGTGCGGCCGCCGTCGATCACCACCTCGGCGATCAGGGCGCCGGCATAGACCAGCACATACACCAGCACGAACAGCCCGATCAGCAACACGATCGACCGGGTCTTGTTGGCGGCGATGTGGGTGTAGAGACCGTAGGCGGCCATAGGGTGTCCGTTTGTCTCGCCGCGTTCGCCGAAGTCTTCCCTCCCCCTTGCGGGGAGGGTGGCCGGCCGTAAGGCCGGTCGGGTGGGGGTGGACG
>NZ_QPFS01000259.1:0-738 GCF_010906995.1 Rhodopseudomonas sp. WA056
GCGCCGAATCTGCTCGCCGTCAAGTCGAACGCCGCTTTGTTCGCCGCGATCGAGCCGGCCGCGGGCGGCAGCGGCGACATCCGTGTCCAGCTCGCCAAGGCCGGCCCGGCCGATCCCGCCTCGGTGGTGTTCTCCAACGCCTATTCGGGCCGCGCCGAATTCGGCCTGATCGGCGCCGATGCGTTCAAGCTCAAGGTTTCGGCCGACGGCGCGAACTGGACCGAGGCGCTGACGATCGATCCGGCCGGCGGCGCCTGCGCGCTGCCGCGCGCCCTGGCGCTGACCGGCGTCGCCGCGCCGCCGCAGCTTGCCGCCGATCAGAACGACTACGCGCCGGCCGGGCTCGGCGCGGCCTCGGTGCTCCAGCTCTGGTCGGACGCCGCGCGCAGCCTGACCGGGCTGGCCGGCGGCACCGAGGGCCGGATGGTCTGCATCGTCAATGTCGGCAGCCAGCCGCTGACGCTGGCCAGCGACAGCGCCGCCTCGGCGGCGGCGAACCGGTTCTCGCTCGGCGGCGACATCGCGATCAGCGGCAAGCAGGCCGCGCTGCTGCGCTACGACGCTGCCGCCGCGCGCTGGTTCCTGATCGCCGGCGGGATCGACCGCGGCGCCTGGACGCCGTACACGCCGACCGTGACGCCGGGCGGCGGCAGCTTCGGCGCCGTCACCGCCACCGGCGCCTACAAGCGCATCGGCAAAACCGTCTTCCTCCGCGTCAGCATCGCGGTCGCCAACATC
>NZ_QPFS01000025.1:0-43010 GCF_010906995.1 Rhodopseudomonas sp. WA056
AAGGGACAGGGCACGAGCCATCCACCGCCCCATCGTCGGCGCCAGATCGGTGCGGTCGTGGAACTTGAGGCCGTGCACCAGCGCTTTTGCGATCTCGTCGTAACGCACCGCGGCGCGGGCGCGGGAATAGGCCGGCGGATCGGCGATCGCCTGCATCGACAGCATCCCTGGGCCGGGATCGTAGACGAACGGAATCCCGAGCTTTTCGCAATAAGGCGGGGCGATGAACGAGAGCTGCGACCAGCACCGCGCGCACAACCCGTCGCCGGCGACCGGCTCGCGGCAGGCGACACACAGCGTCGGCAGCGCCAGATCGAGCACGGCCTCGGCGGCGCGGGTCCAGATCCGGCGCAGGCCCGTTGCCACCCCGGCGCTCGCCGCCGATCCGGCCCACTCTACACGCATGACGCGAGATTATCTCCACCACCACAACCGTCAAGGCTGGGTAGTGCCGGCGGCGGAAAAAGCGCACAACACCCGCAGTCCTTCTCCGGGAGATTGCCGTGTCCGAACCCACCGACAAGTCCGCCGACATCACCTATCTGGATATTCCGACCGCGCCGCACGTCTATTTCGACATCGCTCCGGCGCACGGGGTGATCGCCAACGGCGTCGAGGTCGAGCTGGCGGCGCGCACGCTGAATCCGCTGGCTGATGGTTCGGTCGAGGTCAAGTTCGTCACCACCGCGCGGCTGCGCTGCAGCCAGGCCGGCGCGCTACACTTGCGCAACGCGCTGGATGCGGTGCTGAAGATGTTCGAAGCCTCGCAGCAGGGGCCGTCCTCCGCGGCCTCCAAGCTGAACTGATCTGCTTTCTCGACTCTGATTTGCCATGGCTGACTCCCCGCCGATCCTGTTCGACCGCCGCCTGCTGGCGACGCGGATGCACCGTGCCGCCGCGCTCGGACCGGCGCGATTTCTGCTCGACCGCGTCACGGATGAGATGGACGAACGGCTGCACGCCGTGCTGCGCGAGTTCACCGCCACCGCCGATCTCTGGACGCCCGGCGCGCTGGAACTGCGGCGGTTTCCAAGGCTCGCGCATATCGCCGTCGATCCGTCCGGCGACGAAACGCTGCCGTTCGCGCCCGGCTCGCTCGACCTGGTGGTCTCGGCGCTGGCGCTGCAATTCGCCAACGACCTGCCGGGCGTGCTGGCGCAGGTCCGCCGCGCACTGAAACCGGACGGCCTGTTGCTCGCCGCACTGACCGGTGGCGACACCCTGACCGAGCTGCGCCAGGCGTTCGCCGAAGCCGAGACCGAGATCGAAGGCGGGGTGTCGCCTCGCGTTGCACCGGCCGCCGATCTGCGCGACCTCGGCGCACTCTTGCAACGCGCCGGCTTCGCGCTGCCGGTCACCGACGTCGACCGCGTGGTGGTGCGCTACGATCATGCGTTCGCGTTGATGCAAGACCTGCGGCGAATGGGCGCCACCAATCTGCTGATCGAACGCCGCAAGACGCCGCTGCGCCGCGCCACGCTAAGCCGCATGGCCCAGATCTACGCCGACCGCTTCAGCGATCCCGATGGCCGCATCCGCGCCACCTTCGAGCTCGTCTGGCTGTCCGGCTGGTCCCCGCACGAAAGCCAGCAGCAGCCGCTGAAGCCGGGCTCGGCGAAAGCGAGTTTGGAAGAGGCGATCAAGGGGAAGCGCTGAACTGCGCGAGCTTCATCCGTCGTTGCCCGGGCCTTGACGCGGATCCGTCATTCCGGGGCGCGCGGGAACGCGCGAAGCCGGAATCTCGAGGTGCCCTGAACCTCTGGATTCCGGGTCTGCGCCGCAGGCGCGGCGCATCCCGGAATGACGTCGGGACGATGGATGCGCGGGTCAAGCCCGCGCATGACACATCGAATTTGGCCGGCGCCCTACATCAGCAATTCGATCAGCGGCGGGATCAGCGGCAGGTCCGCCGGTGGCATCGGGTAGTCGCGCAGCTTGTTGGCGCGGACCCAGGCGAGCTCCTGGCCCTCGCGCGGCATCGCCAGGCCTTCCCAGCGCCGGCAGACGTAGAGCGGCATCAGCAGGTGAAAGTCCTCGTAGGCATGGCTGGCGAAGGTCAGCGGCGCGAGGCACGCTTCTTTCACGGTGATGCCGAGCTCTTCGTCGAGCTCGCGGATCAGCGCCGCCTCCGGGCGCTCACCGGGATCGAGCTTGCCGCCGGGAAACTCCCACAAGCCGCCGAGCTGCTTGTGCTTCGGCCGCTGCGCGATCAGCACGCGGTTATCGGCATCGATCAACGCCACGGCGACGACTAGCAGGAGGTTCATGCCGCACCCCCGATGGGACGCACGGCGACTTTCCCACTAACAACGTCATGCCCCGCGAAGGCGGGGCACCCAGTATTCCAGAGCGCTTCGGCCAAACAACCGGCGGCACGGCGTACTGGGTCGCCTGCCTGCGCGGGCGATGACGGCTGGAGGTGTGGCGACGCCGCTTTCACATTCGACCGCCTGAAGGCCCCGCCGATCACGACCGGTAGTCGCCGTTGATCGCGACGTATTCCTTGGTGAGGTCGCAGGTCAGCACGCGGTCGCGCCCCTTGCCTAGGCCGAGCGCGACCTTGATCTGGATTTCCGGCTTCTTCATCTGCGCCGAAACTTCTTTTTCGTTGTAGGACGGATCGCGCGCGCCGGCTTTCGCCACGCGGATGCCGTTGAACGAGATCGACAGCTTGTCGCGATCGGCCGGCTCGCCGGCCTTGCCGACCGCCATCACCACCCGGCCCCAATTGGCGTCCTCGCCGGCGATCGCGGTCTTGACCAGCGGCGAATTGGCGATCGACAGCGCGATCTTGCGGGCCGAAGCCTTGGTCTTGGCGCCCTCGACGACGATCTCGACCAGCTTGCGGGCGCCCTCACCATCGCGCGCGACCTGTTCGGACAGGTCGGCCAGCACCGCGTTGAACGCTTTGACGAACGCCTTCAGCCGCGGGTCCGAGGCGCGCGAAATTTTCGGCGCGCCGTTCTCGGCCGCCGCACCGGTCGCGAAGGCCAGCAGCGTGTCCGAGGTCGACGTATCGCCGTCGATCGTCACCGCGTTGAAGGTGTCGGTGACGCCGGCCTTGAGCAGCGCCTGCAGGCAGGACGCCGAGAGCGGCGCGTCGGTGAAGATGAACGACAGCATCGTCGCCATGTCTGGCGCGATCATGCCGGCGCCCTTGGCCATGCCGTTGATCGTCACCTTGGCCTTGCCGAGCTTGACAGTGGCGGTCGCGACCTTCGGGAAGGTGTCGGTGGTCATGATCGCCTTGGCGGCGTCCAGCCAACCGTCCGGGCCGGCGTCGAGCGCCATCGCGTCGAGCACGCCGTCGAACTTTGTGGCGTCGAGCGGTTCACCGATCACGCCGGTCGAAGCCAGGAACACCTCAGCCGGCTTGCAGCCGATCGCCTTGGCGGCGAGCTGGGCGGTCAGCGCGGTGGCCTGCTTGCCGGTCTTGCCGGTGAAGGCGTTGGCATTGCCGGAATTGACCACCAGCGCACGGGCGCTGCCGCCCTTCAGCTTGTCGCGGCACCATTCCACCGGCGCCGAGGCGCATTTCGAGGTGGTGAACACCCCGGCGACCGTGGTGCCCTTCTCCATCTCCACCAGCAACACGTCGGTGCGGCCCTTGTAGCGGATGCCGGCCGCGGCGGTGGCGAGGCGCACGCCGGCGATCATCGGCATGGCGGGAACGTCGGTGGGGGCGAGCGGGGAGACTTTGTCGGACATCTTGCGCTTTCGGCAGGTTGTACCCCCGCCGGCGCGGGAGCGGCGTTCCCCTGTCTCACAAGCTCGCGACGATGAGAAGGAGAATTCGCGGACAACTGACGAAAATCCCATCGTCACAAACCGTTGCGGGGGCCTATGCTGGCCGGACCGGCATCTCTCCTTGGTCACCCTTTGCGCAGAATTCCGTGACAGTCGCGGTGCCGTCCGATATCCGGAAACAGCCATGGACAAAGTCGTGTCACCTTCCCGCCCCGCCGCCGACGAGCGCTTCGACAGCGCCCGGGTCACCGCCGAGATCGCAGCGCTGGCGGAGCAGCACGCCGGCAACGACGCGGCGTTCCGCACCGCGCTGGCGATGCTGATGAAGGCGGAGCTGGCGAAGGCCCGCACCGAGGCCGAGGCGCAGTTGCTGCGCGACCGCCACGGCCGGCGCTGCGCCGAACGGCTGTGCTTCGTGCAGGACGCGATCATCCGGCTGCTGTTCAACGCCGCAACTGAATACCTATACAACAGCCCAACGCCGTCGAGCTCGGAGCGGATGACGGTGGTGGCCACCGGCGGCTACGGACGCGGTCTGATGGCGCCGGAGAGCGACATCGATCTGTTGTTCATCCTGCCCTACAAGCAGACCGCCTGGGGCGAGCAGGTCGCCGAAGTCATCCTGTACTGCCTGTGGGACATCGGGCTGAAGGTCGGCCACGCCACCCGGTCGGTCGACGAGTGTATCCGCCAGGCGCGCGCCGATATGACGATCCGCACCGCGATCCTGGAGACGCGGTTTCTGGCCGGCGACGAGGCGCTGTACGCCGAACTTGTCGAGCGCTTCGACAAGGACGTGGTCGAGGGCACGGCGGCCGAATTCGTCGCCGCCAAGCTCGCCGAGCGCGAGGAGCGCCATCGCCGCTCCGGCCAGTCGCGCTACCTGGTCGAGCCCAACGTCAAGGACGGCAAGGGCGGTCTGCGCGACCTGCACACCCTGTTCTGGATCGCCAAATACGTCTACCGGGTGCGCGAAAGCAGCGAGCTGCTGGAACGCGGCGTGTTCGATCCGGCCGAATTCCGCACCTTCCGCCGCTGCGAAGACTTCCTTTGGTCGGTCCGCTGCAACATCCACTTCGTGACCAAGCGCGCCGAGGACCGGCTGTCGTTCGACCTGCAGCGCGAGATCGGGGTGCGGCTCGGCTACACGTCGCATCCGGGGATGCAGGACGTCGAGCGCTTCATGAAGCACTACTTCCTGATCGCCAAGGAAGTCGGCAACCTCACCGCGATCCTGTGCGCCAAGCTGGAGGATCAGCAGGCCAAGGCGGCGCCGGCGCTGACCCGGATGATGGCCCGGCTGCGGCCCGCCGCCAAGCGCCACCGCGTGCCCGAGAGCGACGACTTCGTCATCGACAACAACCGTATCAATCTGGCGGTGCCGGATGTGTTCAAGCACGATCCGGTCAATCTGATCCGGATCTTCCGGCTGGCCCAGAAGAACAGCCTCGCCTTCCACCCGGACGCGATGCGCACCGTGACGCGGTCGCTGTCGCTGATTACGCCGCAGCTTCGCGACAATCCCGAAGCCAACCGGCTGTTCGTCGAGATCCTGACCTCCGACAACGCCGAGCCGGTGCTGCGGCGGATGAACGAGACCGGCGTGCTCGGCCGTTTCATCCGCGCCTTCGGGCGCATCGTGTCGATGATGCAGTTCAACATGTATCACAGCTACACGGTGGACGAGCACCTGCTGCGCTGCGTCGGCAATGTCCAGGAGATCGAGCGTGGCGGCAACGACGAGTTCGCGCTGTCGTCCGAACTGATGCGCAAGATCCGGCCCGATCACCGCGCGGTGCTGTACGTCGCGGTGCTGCTGCACGATATCGCCAAGGGCCAGCCCGAGGATCACTCCACCGCCGGCGCCAAGGTGGCGCGGCGGCTGTGTCCGCGGTTCGGTTTCAGCGCCGCCGACACCGAGCTGGTGGCGTGGCTGATCGAACAGCATCTGGTGATGTCCACGGTGGCACAGTCGCGCGACCTGTCCGACCGCAAGACCATCGAGAACTTCGCCGCGGTGGTCGAGACCGTCGAGCAGATGAAGCTGCTCACCATCCTGACGACCGCCGACATCCGCGGCGTCGGTCCGGGGGTGTGGAACGGCTGGAAGGCGCAACTGATCCGCACCTTGTACTACGAGACCGAACCGGTATTGACCGGCGGCTTCTCCGAAGTGAACCGTGCCGAGCGGATTCGCGCCGCCCAGGCCGAATTCCGCGCCGCCTTCACCGAATGGCCGGAGGCCGATCTCAACGCCTATGTGGCGCGGCACTATCCGGCCTACTGGCTGAAGGTCGACCTGCAGCGCAAGATCCGCCACGCCCGGTTCCTGCGAGCGTCCGAACAGGCCGGCCACAAGCTGGCGATCAATGTCGGCTTCGACGAAGCCCGCGCCGTCACCGAGCTGACGATCCTGGCGGTCGACCACCCGTGGCTGCTGTCGGTGATCGCGGGCGCCTGCGCGTCCGCCGGCGCCAATATCGTCGACGCCCAGATCTACACCACCACCGATGGCCGCGCGCTCGATACCATCTCGATCAGCCGCGAATACGACCGCGACGAGGACGAAGGCCGCAGAGCCACCCGCATCGGCGAGACCATCGAAGAGGTGCTCGAAGGCAAGCTGCGACTGCCCGAGGCGGTGGCGCGCCGCGCCACCAGCGGCAGCAAGGCCAAGCTGCGCGCCTTCGTGGTCGAGCCCGAGGTCGAGATCAACAACAACTGGTCGGACCGCTACACCGTGATCGAGGTCAGCGGTCTCGACCGGCCCGGGCTGCTGTATCAGCTCACCACCGCGATTTCGAAGCTCAACCTCAACATCGCCTCGGCGCACGTCGCAACCTTCGGCGAACGCGCCCGCGACGTGTTCTACGTGACCGATCTGCTCGGTGCCCAGATCACTGCTCCGACCCGGCAGGCGGCGATCAAACGCGCCTTGGTGCATCTGCTCGCCAACGGCGACGCCGCCGAAAAGCCGGCGGCGTGAATTCGGAAGCGCGCCTTGATCGCGCCCGCTTCGCGCGTATCTGATCAGGCGTCCTATCCGGGCGCCGGTGTCACTCTCGCAGGAACCGACCGCGGTCGGTTCTGGTTCCGCAACGCCACGGCGGCCGTTTTCCGCCCCCTCACATGAGTTCGCCCATGCGCAAAGTCGTCGTCCGCTCCCTTGCCGTTCTCGGCGTCGTCGCGGTTCCCGTGGTTTCCGCGCTCGCGTTGCAGCGCGAGCAGACCCAACCCGCCGACCTCGATCTGATCGGCGGCGTGATCCAACTGGTGCAACGCGCCTATGTCCACCCGATCGCCTCGGACGCGCTGACCAAGGACGCGCTGAAGGGGATGCTGAACCGGCTCGATCCCCATTCGGACTACATGGACGAGAAGGAATTCAAGGACATGCAGACCGACATGTCGGGCCAGTTCGGCGGCCTCGGCATGCAGATCTCTGCCCAGGGCGGGATTCCGCGGGTGGTGTCGCCGATCGACGGCACCCCGGCGGCACGCGCCAAGCTCGAGCCGGGCGACCTGATCATCAAGGTCGGCACCGCCAGCACCCAGGGCATGAGCCTGCGCAACGTCGTCGACATGCTGCGCGGCGCTCCGGGCACCAAGGTCACCATCACCATCCTGCGCGGCAAGGACGAGCCGTTCGACGTCACCCTGACCCGCGAAATCATCAAGGTCGCCTCGGTGAAGCCGGAGATGAAGCCGGACGGCATCGGCTACATCCGCATCAGCCAGTTCGGCCAGGATACCGCCGACGGCTTCACCGCCGCCCTGAAGAAGCTGAAGAGCGACGCCAAGGGCGACCTCAAGGGCCTGGTGATCGATTTGCGTAACGACCCCGGCGGACTGCTCAACGCCGCGGTTTCGGTGGCCGGCGACCTGCTCGACGGCGGCACCGTGGTGTCGATCCGCGGCCGCCAGGCCGACGACCAGCGGGTGTTCTCGGCGCCGTCGCGCGGCGACAAGCTGCCCGGCGTACCGATCGTGGTGCTGATCAACGGCGCCTCGGCGTCGGCTTCCGAGATCGTCGCCGGCGCGCTGCAGGACCGCAAGCGCGCCACCGTGATGGGCACTACCAGCTTCGGCAAGGGCTCGGTGCAGACCGTGATCCCGATCAAGGGCAACGGCGCGGTGCGTCTGACCACGGCGCTGTACTACACGCCGGCCGGCCGCTCGATCCAGGACGAAGGCATCGTGCCGGACGTGATCGAGGAGGCGCCGAAGGATCAGCAGATCAGCGGCGGCCCGCTGATCCGCGAAAGCGCGCTGCACGGCGCGATCGCCAATCCGGGCCAGCTCGGCAAGACGGACGCTGGCGCCACCAAGGCGACGCCGAAGACCGGCGAGCCGACCGACGACAAGACCAAGGCCGCCACGTCCGCGCCGATCAAGGCCGACCTGATCGGCAAGCCTGAAGACGCCCAGCTCAACGCCGCGTTCGCTTACCTGAAGAAGGATGCGTCGCCGAAGTAAGGGCCAGGTGCAGTAAGCGCACCAGGCTGCCACCGACCGTGAGAGCGGCGGACGTCCGCCGCTCTCACCCGGCATCGACGATCACCGCGGCCGGGCGCGGTCGATGATCGCGGCGAAGTTGATGCCCTTGGGCAGCGCGCCGTAGTGATGCGCGCCGCGCTGCGCCAGACGTGAGGCGCAGTACGCTTCGGTGACCTCGTCCGGCGCGTGCCGGATCAGCACGCTGGCCTGCAGCCCGGTCGCGAGACGATCGACCAGATCGCGGGCGCGTTCCTCGAAGTCGGATGCATCGCGCATATCATCCTTCAGCGCGGCGATGTGACGATCGAACGCGACGTCGGCGCCCTTGGCCTGCTCGACCTCGGCGAAATACGCCTCGAGCGTCTCCGGCGTGCGGGTCATCGCCCGCAGCACGTCGAGGCACTGCACGTTTCCGGAGCCTTCCCAGATCGCATTGACCGGACTTTCACGGAAGTGACGCGGCATCGGCCCGTCCTCCATCACGCCGGAACCGCCGATGCATTCCATCGCCTCGGCAGTGAGACCGGGTGTGCGCTTGCAGATCCAGTACTTCCCGATCGCCGACCCGATCCGGATCAGATGCGCCTCGTGCTCATCGGTACGATGATCGAGCGCGCGGGCGATCCGCATCGTCAGCGCCAGCGCCGCCTCGGTTTCGATCGCCAGATCCGCCAGCACGTTCTGCATGATCGGCTGATCGATCAGCAGGCGGCCGAACGCCGCGCGCTGCCGGCAATGATCGATCGCCTGCGACAGCGCCGCCCGCATGATCGCCGACGAGCCGATCATGCAGTCGAACCGGGTCATCGCCACCATCTCGATGATGGTGGCAACGCCGCGGCCTTCCGACCCGATCATCCAGCCGAACGCGCCGCGCAGCTCGGTCTCGCTGGAGGCATTGGAGGCGTTGCCCATCTTCTTCTTCAGCCGCAGCACCTGCAGCGGATTCTTGCTGCCGTCCGGTTTCCAGCGGGGCACCAGGAAGCACGACAGCCCGCCCGGTGCCTGCGCCAGCACCAGGAAGGCATCGCACATCGGTGCCGAGACGAAGAACTTGTGGCCAACCAGCTCGTATTCGCCGCCAGGGCCGCCGGCGCCGACCGGAATCGCCCGAGTGGTGTTGGCGCGGACATCCGAGCCGCCCTGCTTCTCGGTCATCGCCATGCCGATGGTGACGCCCTGCTTGTGGTCGGCCGGCACGTTGCGCGCGTCGTAGCTGCGCGCCAGGATCTTCGGCAGCCACTGCTTGGCGACGTCGGGTTGCAGGCTGATGCACGGCACCGCCGCGAACGTCATGCTGATCGGGCAGCCGTGGCCGGCCTCGATCTGGCTGTGCAGATAGAACCGCGCGGCGCGGGCGACATGCGCGCCCTTGCGCGGATCGGTCCACGGCGAGGAATGCAAGCCCTGCTCGATCGAGGTCTGCATCAGCCGGTGGTAGGCGGGGTGGAAGCGAACCAGATCGGTGCGGCGGCCGTAGCGATCATGGGTGTCGAATTCCGGCAGATGCCGGTTCGCGAGCGCGCCGAGTTCGAGATAGTCGGCGGTACCGATCCGGGCGCCGAAATCGGCGATATCGTTGGCGGCCCATTCGGCGCCCTCGCGCGCCACCGCCTCGACCAATGGCCGGTCGGCGCTGAACAGATTGTAGTCGGCGAGTTCGACCGGCTGGTTGATCACCTCATGGGTGACGGCGCCGTAGCTGTCGGCGATGGCGGCGTTGAGCAAATTAGGTCCTCCCGGAGCGGCGCCTGTGGCGCTTGCGATGGTTCAGGAGGCATCATAGGCAAGCTGCATCGGGCAGGTGTTCGGATTGGGCCTGGATGGCGAAGCGCGCGGAAACCTCAGCAAAATCACGGCGAAGGCCGGTGCAGCCGCGCTCGCACGAAACCTCGCGGGCAATCCGCGACGCATTTGTTCGGCTTCTCGACGAAAAGCCGTTCAGTGAGGTGACGATCCGCGAGATCGTGCTGGTCGCCGGCGTCGGGCTCGGCACCTTTTACGAATATTTCTCCAGCAAGGACGAGCTGGCACGCGCCTGCGTGCATCTGCGGACCAAGGATCTGTTGCTGGCGCTGCGCCGCCGCCGCACCGCGCTCGGCAGCTACGACCTCGCCACCGGCGTCAGGGCTGCGATAACCGCGCAGGCCGAAATCTACGCGCAAGCGCCGCGCGAATGGATGCAGCATTTCATGCTGGAACGGCACAAGAGCGAGCGCAGCCACTATCTCGAGGCCTATGACCTGTTTCTGAAGGAATGGGAGGCGCTGCTCGAAGACGCCTCCGACTGGCCGGCCGACCGCTCCGCCACCGACGCCGCCCTGCCGGTTTTCACACTGCTGTACGGTATGTTCGCCCACGCCTTGATCCGTGGCATGCCGCTGGCGGGATTCGGCGCGTTGCGCGACGAACTGGTGCGAACCACACTTGCTTGCCTCGCAGCCCCGATGCCGGCCCGGGCGGAGGCCGGCGCGAAAGAACCGGACAATCGCCGCCCCCTCGGCAGGCGCTAGCTCATCCTCAACTTTCGGTACCGCCGTCATCACGGCGAGACGATGCGGACGGTAAAGCGAGCCAAAGACGGAAAACGCCTCGACCGGCCTTTGACGCGCGGACAGGATCGGCCACATTCGGCATGTGGCCAGGAGGACGCCCCGATGAGCACGACCGCCGACGGCAAACGTACTGCGCTGGTCACTGGCGCCAATTCCGGCCTCGGCAAGGCGATCGTCAGCGCGCTGGCGGCGGACGGCCTGCGCGTCGGTCTGGTGGCGCGCGACCGCAGCCGCGGCGAAGCGGCGCTGGCCGAAATTCGCGCCGCGACCGGCAATGGCGACCTGCATCTGTTCGTCGCCGATCTCGCCGATCAGGTCTCGGTCCGGGCGCTGGCCCAGGCGGTGCACGATCGGTTCGACCGGCTGCATCTGCTCATCAACAACGCCGGCACCGCCTTCCCGGAGCGGCGGCTGAGCCCGCAGGGCATCGAATGCGCGCTCGCGGTCAATCACCTCGCTCCGTTTCTGCTGACCAATCTGCTGATCGACCTGATCAAAGCCAGTGCACCGGCGCGGATCGTCAATGTCGGCACCCGGATCGAGGCCGCGATCGATTTCGACGACCTCGCCTGGGACAAGCGGCCCTACGGCATGATGAAGGGCTACGGCCAGTCCAAGCTGGGCAACCTGCACTTCACCTTCGAGCTGGCGCGTCGCCTCGAAGGCAGCGGCGTCACCGTCAATTGCGTGTTCCCGGGCGTCTTCAAGTCCAATCTCGGCGGCACCGACGGCGCCCAGGGCCTGTTCTGGAAGCTGCTGATCAAGCTCGGCGGCTGGGCGATTCCGACGGCCGAGAGCGCTGCCCGGCGCGTGCTGTATCTGGCGAACGCCCCGGAGCTGGCGGGCGTGAGCGGACAGTATTTCGCCGACCGCAAGACGATTCCCGCGCCGGCGCAGGCGCGCGCCCCGGAGGCGAACCGGCGACTATGGGCGATCAGCGAGCGGATGACCGGGCTGGCGCAGTCGCAAGCCAGCATTGGCGGCGAGGCACCGTGACGACACAGACCGAGCCATCGACCGTAGAGCGCCCGAGCGGCGGCACGCCCCTTGAAGTGCTGCAGGTCTTCTCCAGGCTAGGGCTCACCTGCTTCGGCGGCCCGATCGCGCATCTCGGCTATTTCCGCGACGAGTTCGTGGTGCGACGCCGCTGGATCGACGAGCAGGCCTATGCCGACCTGGTCGGGCTGTGCCAGTTTCTGCCCGGTCCCGCCAGCAGCCAGGTCGGCTTCGCGCTCGGGCTGCAGCGCGCCGGCTATCTCGGTGCGCTGGCGGCATGGGCCGGCTTCACGCTGCCATCGGCGGCCGCCCTGGTACTGTTCGCCTATGGCGCCGCGGCGCTCGACGGTCCGATCGGCGCCGGCCTGCTGCACGGATTGAAGCTGACGGCGGTAGCGATCGTCGCCCAGGCGGTGTGGGGGATGTCGCGGCAGCTCTGTCCGGATCGCCAGCGCGCCACGATCGCGGTGGCGGCGGCGCTGGTGCTGCTGCTCAGTTCGGAACCGATGGCCCAGCTCGGGGCGATCGCGCTGGGCGGGCTCGCCGGCCTCGTATGGTGCCGCAGCGATGCGCTGCAGCGTTTCGGCGACGTCGGCGCGCGGGTGTCGCGGCCGGCCGGCATCGCCGCGCTGCTCGGCTTCGTGGTGCTGCTGCTCGGCCTACCGCTGCTCGGATCGATCACCGGCTCTTCGATCATTGCGGCGTTCGATGCGTTCTATCGTGCGGGCGCGTTGGTGTTCGGCGGCGGCCATGTGGTGCTGCCGCTGCTGCGCGATGGCTTCGTCGGACCGGGATGGGTCAGCGACGACGCGTTCCTGGCCGGCTACGGCGCGGCCCAGGCGGTGCCGGGACCGCTGTTCAGCTTCGCGGCCTATCTGGGCGCGATCGCCGCGCCTGCGTCAGGGCTGACAGGCGCCGCGATCGGCCTGATCGGCATCTTTCTGCCTGGGTTCCTGATCCTGCTCGGCGTTCTGCCATTCTGGCACGGGCTGCGGCACTATCCGGCCGCGCAGGCGATGATGCGCGGCGTCAATGCCGCGGTGGTCGGACTGCTCGGCGCCGCGCTGTACAACCCGGTGTGGACCAGCACGATCCACGGCACGGCCGACGTCGCGATCGCGCTGACCGGCTTTGCGCTGCTGACGATCTGGCGCGCCCCGCCGCTGCTGGTCGTGGCGTTCAGCGCGGCGGCGGGGGTGACCGGCGCACTGCTGCGCTAAGAACGAGACCGTGGCGCGCGCGGATTTGCCTCGGGAACGCGACATCGCATTTGCGAGTCCTTCATTGACCGGAGCGGCGTTCAGCCGGTCGGCCGGGCGAAGGAGGCAAAAGCAATGCGGAGCAGCCAAGGACGTTCGTACAACCGCTTGGCCGGCACGCTGTTATGCGGGCTCTGAGTGATGGCGTCCGACGTGCGGCGCCCTTCGGTCGTGGTGATCGGTGCCGGCTTCGGCGGCCCTGAGGCGGTGCGTGCGCTGGCGCACGCCGAGGTCAATATCACATTGATCGACCGCAGGAATCATCATTGTTTCCAGCCGCTGTTGTATCAGGTCGCGACCGCGGCCCTGTCACCGGCGGACGTCGCCTGGCCGATCCGGTCGCTCCTGTCCGATCAGGACAACGTCACCGTGCTGATGGCCGAGGTCGAGGGCGTGGACGTCGAGAGCAAGCGGGTCTTGACCCGCAATGGTCCGACGGTGCCGTTCGACTATCTTGTCGTCGCCGCAGGCGTGAACAGCTCCTACTTCGGCCATCCCGAGTGGGCTGCGGTCGCCCCTGGTCTGAAGACGATCGAAGACGCGACGCGAATCCGGGCGCAGATCCTGACCTGTTTCGAGCAGGCCGAATGCGCCGACAACGACACGTCGCGGCGCAGCGCGATGACCTTCGTGGTCGTCGGCGGCGGGCCGACCGGGGTCGAACTCGCCGGCTCGATCGCCGACATCGCTCACCATGTGCTGGCGCGCGACTTTCGCCGGATCAATCCACGCGCCGCCGGAATCGTGCTGATCGAGGCCGGTGAACGAGTGTTACCGACGTTCGATCCCCAGCTCTCCGAGTATGCGGCGACATCGCTGCGGCGGATGGGTGTCGAAGTGCTGACCGGGGTGTCGGTGGCCGACTGCGCCCGCGACGCGGTGACGCTGTCCGACGGGCGCCGGATCGAGACCGGCTGCATGTTGTGGGCGGCAGGCGTGCGCGCGACGCCGGCCGCAGAGTGGCTGGCGGCGGATGCCGACCGCTCCGGGCGGCTGACGGTCGATGAATTCCTGCGTGTGCCGTCGCACCGCAACGTGTTCGCGATCGGCGATATCGCCGCGGCGCAGAGCGATGGACAACCGGTGCCGGGCCTCGCTCCCGCCGCCAAGCAGATGGGCCGATTCGTCGGTGCATTGATCGCCGCCGAAACCGCCGGGAGAGCGGTTGAAAAGCCGTTCGTGTATCGTCACCAGGGCGACCTCGCCACCATCGGGCGGAAATCCGCCGTGGTGTCGGTTCGCGGACTGAAGCTCAGGGGCTTTCCCGGCTGGATGTTCTGGGGCCTCGTTCACGTCTACTTCATGATGGGGGGCCGCAACCGGATTGCCGTCCTGGCGAACTGGATGTGGGAGTACATGACCTACCAGCGCGGCGCACGGCTGATTTCGTGACGCACGCCGCGGCGGCAACGACCTGCCGGGTCCGTGCCTGGCTTCCGCAGCCTTCGCCAGCACGGCATGGGCGGGGGGCAGGGACGGCCGTCCCTTCCGCCGATCAACCTTGGACAGCCTCGTTCAGCACGAGAAATCGATATCCAGGCAACGACCGACGCCGCCGGAGCGGCGCAGCCACCATCAACCCGGACCATGGGCGTTCTCATCCTCGAGACGCCGGGCTCGGCCGGGCTGCTCTTGGATCGAAAGCGCGCTCACCGCCCCTTGCTGCGGCCCTTCTCCGCGGCCTTGGCCAGCGCCGCCGCGAACGCGCCGCCGCCGCTCGGAGCTTCCTGCTTCGGCTTGTAGCGGTCGACCAGCTTGGCGCTGGCACCGCCGCCGCCACCGCCGGTGCGGCGTTCGCCGGGGGCCGGGATCGGGTCGGACATCCGCAGCGTCAGGCCGATGCGGTTACGCGGCACGTCGACCTCGAGCACCTTGACCTTTACCACCTGGCCCGGCTTCACCACTTCGCGCGGATCGTTGATGCGGCGCTCCGACATCGCCGAGATGTGGATCAGGCCGTCCTGATGCACGCCGATGTCGGCGAAGGCGCCGAACGCCGCGACGTTGGTAATCGTGGCTTCCAGGATCATGCCGGGCTTCAGATCGGTGATCTTCTCGACCCCTTCCTGGAAGGTCGCGGTCTTGAACTCGGGGCGTGGGTCGCGGCCGGGCTTTTCCAGCTCCTTCAGGATGTCGCTGACGGTCGGGATACCGAACTTCTCGTCCGCAAACGCCTGGGGCTTCAGCCCCTGCAGCACCTTGGTCTGGCCGATCAGCGCCTTGATGTCGCTCTTGGTGGCGGCCAGGATCTTCTTGACGATCGGATAGGATTCCGGATGCACGCCGGAGGCGTCGAGCGGGTTGTCGCCATCGCGAATCCGAAGGAAGCCGGCACACTGCTCGAACGCCTTCGGCCCCAGCCGCGGCACTTCCTTCAGCTTGTCGCGGCTCGGGAACGGACCGTTGGCGTCGCGATGCGCCACGATGTTGGTCGCCAGCGTCTCGCCGATGCCCGACACCCGCGCCAACAGCGGCGCCGAGGCGGTGTTGAGATCGACGCCGACCGCGTTCACGCAGTCTTCCACCGTGGCATCGAGCGCACGCGCCAGCGCGTGCTGATTGAGATCGTGCTGATACTGGCCGACACCGATCGACTGCGGCGGCACCTTCACCAGCTCGCCGAGCGGGTCCTGCAGACGCCGCGCGATCGACACCGCGCCGCGGATCGAGACGTCGAGATCGGGGAATTCCTTGGAGGCGAACTCAGACGCCGAATACACCGACGCGCCGGCTTCGGACACGATCGCCTTGGTCAGCTTCAGATCGGGCTTGGCCTTCATCAGATCGGCCACCAGCTTCTCGGTCTCGCGCGAGGCGGTGCCGTTGCCGATCGCCACCAGCTCGATGCGGTGCTTCACGCAGAGCTGCGCCAGCGTCAGCATGCTCTCGTTCCATTTGCGCGCCGGCTCGTGCGGATAGATCGTGGCGTGGTCGACCAGCTTGCCGGTACGGTCGATCACCGCGACCTTGACGCCGGTGCGGTAGCCCGGATCGAGCCCGAGCGTGGCGCGGCCGCCGGCCGGCGCGGCGAGCAACAGATCGCGCAGATTCGCCGCGAACACCCGCACCGCCTCGACCTCGGCCTGCTGCCACAGCCGCATCCGCATATCGAGCGCCAGCGCCGTCTTGATCCGCGTCCGCCATGCCCAGCGCACGCAGTCTGACAGGAAGCCGTCGGCCGGCCGACCCTTGCGGGAAATGCCGAAGGTGGCGGCGATGCGGTTCTCGTACTGCGTCGGCTCCTTCGACTCCGGATCTTCGCCGTCGCCGAAATCGAGGCTGAGCACCTCTTCCTTCTCGCCGCGCAGCAGCGCCAGAATGCGGTGCGACGGCAACTTCTCGTAGGGCTCGGAGAAGTCGAAGTAATCGGCGAATTTGGCGCCCGCGGCATTCTTGCCCTCGCGCACGCTCGCCTTCAGAGCGCCGCGACTCCACATCGCTTCACGAAGCGAGCCGGTGAGATCGGCGTGTTCGGAGAAGCGCTCGACCAGGATGGCGCGGGCACCTTCGAGTGCGGCCTTGATGTCGGCTACCGGATGCTCGCCATCGGTCTTCACATAGGCCGCCGCCTCGGCCTGCGGATCCTTGTCGGGGTTCTGCAGCAGGAGGTCGGCGAGCGGTTCGAGCCCGGCCTCGCGCGCGATCTGCGCCTTGGTGCGGCGCTTCTCCTTGAACGGCAGATAGATGTCCTCGAGCCGCGCCTTGCTGTCGGCCTTCAGCAGCGCCGCTTCCAGCTCCGGCGTCATCTTGCCCTGCTGCTTGATGCTGTCGATGATCGCGGTTCGGCGCGCTTCCATCTCACGCAAGTAACGCAGCCGCTCTTCGAGGGTGCGAAGCTGGGCGTCGTCGAGCATGCCGGTCGCCTCTTTGCGGTAGCGGGCGATGAACGGCACGGTCGATCCACCGTCGAGCAGGTCGATGGCGGCCTGGACCTGCTGCTCACGGACGGCGAGTTCGGATGCGATGACGGACGCGATGTTCGGCACTGGGAGTCTCTTTGGCAGATTCGAAGGAGGGGACTCGGCCACGGCGGCGCGGCGAATCGAAGGCAACCTACGCGATCTTGCGGCCGAGATGCAGCACGCATGACCGGCCGGAGGACCACGTGTGCATAACCCCCGGAGCACGGCACCGGACCAAATCGATTCGTCGTGTTCCCTGTTGAAAACGCCGGTTTATTTCGCCGGAGCAGCGACTTCGGCGTCGAGCACCCGGCGCAGCATCCGGGCCAGATCGGCGCGGCGATACGGCTTCGGCAGTAGCTGCATGGCCGGATCGAGCCGGCCGTGATGCTGCATCGCGTTTTCGGTATAGCCGGAGGTCAGCAGCACCTTCAGATCCGGCTTGTACTTGCGCAGCTCGTCGGCGAGCTGCGGCCCGTTCATCCCGCCGGACAGCATCACATCGGTGAACAGCAGATCGAACTCGACATCGTCGTACACCATCGACATCGCCTCCGCGGCGGAGGCCGCCGAATGCGCGGTGTAGCCGAGCGCCTTCAGATGCGTCATCACGTAGCTGCGCACCAGCGTGTCGTCCTCGACCACCAGCACCGATTCGCGGCCGCCCTGCGCCAGCGGCGGCGCGGCACTGTCGAGCCCGGCATCGACTGTCGCGGCAGCATAGGGCAGATACAGCCGAATGGTGGTGCCATGGCCCTCCTCGCTGTACAGCTCGATGTGACCGCCCGATTGTTTGACGAAGCCGTACACCATGCTGAGTCCGAGCCCGGTACCCTCGCCGACCGCCTTGGTGGTGAAGAACGGCTCGAACACCCGGTCGCGGATCGCCGCCGGAATGCCGCAGCCGGTGTCGCTCACAGCCAACATCACGTAGCGTCCGGCGCTGACTTCGTCGTGCTGTGCCGCATAGGCCTGATCGAGATCGACGTTGCCGGTCTCCAGCAGCAGCTTGCCGTTGCCGCACATCGCGTCGCGGGCATTGATCGCAAGGTTGATCAGCGCGCTGCCGAGCTGCGACGGATCGGCCAGCGCCGGCCGCAGATCGGGCGCAGGCTCGACATCGATCTCGATGCCGGCGCCGAGCGTCGGCCGCAACAGTTTGACGGTGTCGAGCATCAGCGCGTTGACGTCGATGCTGCGCGGCTGCAACGGCTGCTTGCGCGAAAACGATAACAGACTGTGGGTGAGGTCCGAGGCGCGGATCGTCGCCTGGTCGATCATCGCCGCGACATCTTTCAGCGCCGGCCGGTCGGCGACGCCGTCTGCGATGATCTCGATGCCGCCGGTGATCACGGTGAGGATGTTGTTGAGGTCGTGCGCGACGCCGCCGGTGAGCTGGCCGATCGCCTGCATCTTCTGCGCCTGGCGAAGCTGGCGTTCGGACTCCTTGAACGCGGTGACGTTGCGATACACGATCACCGCGCCGGCGAACGAGCCGTCGGGATTCTCGATCCGCCGCGCACTGGCGGCGAGCTGTACCACCGGATCGTCGCCGCGACGGATGCCGAGTTCGACGTTGTCGAAGCTCTCGCCGCGGCGGGCGCGCGCGGCCGGGCTGTCGTAGTCCGGCATCGGCGTCACGCCGTCGGCAAGGAAGCGCTTGTATTTCAGCTTCCAGGGATCGGAGCCGATCTCCTCGGCGGCGCCGAACAGCGCCACGCAGGTCGGATTGGCGAACACCCGCTTGCCATGGGCGTCGAGCACTGCGACTGCGTCCGCCATGCTGGCGATGGTCTTGTCGAGCAGCTCGGACTTGCTGCGCAGCGCCGCATTGGCCGCATCGATCTTGGCGACGGTTTCGGCGAAAGCGTCGCCGAGAATCCGGCTTTCGCCGTGCAGCCCGGCCGGCACCACCAGCCGCCCGCTGCGCGAGAACGCCGTCACCGCGCGAGTGAGCTGCGCGATCGGCTTGGCCAGCGAGCGCGACAGCAGGGCCGACAGCAGCACCGCGCCGAGCAGCGCAGCGAGCCCGACGATCAGGCCCGGCGTTTGCAGCGCGGTCGCCGGCGCCATGATCCGTTCCAGCGGCTCGGTTTCGATCACCCCGGAGCGCACGCCGCTCGACAGCGGCGCCACGACGATCGCCACCGCCAAGCGACGCCCGTCCGGCCCGGAGATCACGGTGGCGGTCCCGGGCTTGTCGCCGAGCGCGGCGGCCAGCCCCGGAAAATCATCGTGCCAGCGCCGTTCGGGTTCCGCCGGCACGATCCGTCCAGCCATGTAGGTCATCAGATAGCCGCCATCGGCATCGACGAAATACACGTCGGTATCGTTGTCCAGAACGTCGCGAATGCGTTCGAACACCGGCCGCAGGTCAAGCTCGATGGTCAGCACTGCGAACACCGTGCCGCCCGCGTCGCGAACCGGCGCCGCGGCCATGATCTGCGGATACGAGACGCCGCCGTCGCGATCATCGCCCTGCACGATACGAAGCGGGGAGAAGTACACGGCGTCCCCGGTCAGATCGACAGCCCCGCGAAACGCCCGGTCGGCGGCGCGCGGCAGTTCGGCATCCGGAACCACGCGGATGGCGCCGCCCGCGCCGCTGCGGGCGACCTCGATCAGCGTGCGGCCGTCGCCGGCGACGCTGGCCAGGCGATAGGCGAGAATACCGGGCTTGACCTGCATGCTGCCTGCATAGGCCTCGGCCAGATGCTGCCGCCATTGCGCCTCGGACAGCCCGCCCGCGGGGTCGATGCCGCCGTTGCGCTGCGCACGAATGATACCGCTGTGGGCCGGCAGCAGCCGCGCCGAAAGCACCTCGTTGCGGACGATGCGCAGCACCGATTCGTAGGCGCCGAGCCGCGCCTTGGCCTGATAAGCGAGCCGGGTCAGACCCGACGGCACCACCGCCCGGCCGATATTGTAGTAAGCGAGCACTCCGATCGCCGCCACCGTACACGCCACCAGTGCGGTCATCGCCAGGGTCAGGCGCACCGACAAGCGCATCGATCGAATCTCCGGGAAGGAACGCGGACGGATTTCCAACCTATAGGAAGCGTTGAAGCCGCGCCACCGCGGTCACCAGGGCCGATGCAGCGCAATCACGTCGGGATCTGGCCGAAGCCCTTGCCGGGCTTCAGCGGCGCGAGCCGGATCAGCCTGGAATCCTCGACCGCAGCCTGACGATGTTTCACCGCCTCGCGATACACCGGATCGCGAATCATCTCCACGAATGCCGCAACGCTCGGGTATTCGGCGATGAACACGTGGTCCCAATGCTCGTCCTGCGGACCGATCAGCATCAGTTCGAACCGGCCCTGCCACACCACCTTGCCGCCGAGCCGTTCGAACACCGGCCCGGATTCGCGTCCGTACGCCGCATAGGCCTCGGCGCCGGTCGCTTCGCGACCGTCCGGATACGCGGCGCGCGGCCTCAGCCGCACCAGATTGAGCATGTGGATCGGTCCCTCGCGATCGTTGGCGCGGAACTGCGCGAACACCTCCTTGGTCGGATCGATATGCCCGGTCATGCGTCCCCCATTGCGTTGATCTTGATTACCCGTGCTACTATCACACGGCCGACGCTGATGTCTGCATCCGGAGGAGCCCCGTGAACGCTGTCGCCAACACGCTGATCGCGCTGGTCGCTGCGCTGCACGTCTATTTCCTGATGCTGGAGATGTTTCTCTGGACGAAACCGCTCGGGCTGAAGACCTTCCGCAACACGCCGGAAAAGGCCGCCTCTACCGCAGTGCTGGCCGCCAACCAGGGGCTTTACAACGGCTTTCTCGCCGCCGGCCTGATCTGGAGCCTGCTGCATCCCGACGCCGCGGTGGCGCGCCAGCTCGCGACCTTCTTCCTCGGCTGCGTGATCGTCGCCGGCCTGTATGGCGCCTGGAGCGTCAGCCGCCGCATCCTGTTCGTGCAGGCCGTGCCGGCGCTGCTGGCTCTGATCGTCGCCCGGCTGGCCTGATATCCGGCCGGTTGCGCCGCACACAGGGCGGGCGCCGCAGCGCCATTGCCAGAGCCGCGGTGCTGATCCACACTCCCTGCTAACGGCGGCTCAGCGAAGACCGCCGGTCACGAGCCACAGGGAGTCGACGACCGATGAAGAGCCTGGTTCAGGCCGCCGCGGCGGCTGTTACTGCGATTGCGCTCACTGCCGCCCCGGCCGCGGCACAGAAGAAATACGATACCGGCGCCACCGACACCGAGATCAAGATCGGCCAGACCGTGCCGTTCTCCGGTCCGGCGTCGGCCTATGCGGGCATCGGCAAGACCCAGGCCGCCTATATGCGGATGATCAACGACCAGGGCGGCATCAACGGCCGCAAGGTCAACCTCATTCAATACGACGACGCCTATTCGCCGCCGAAGGCGGTCGAGCAGGTGCGCAAGCTGGTCGAAAGCGACGAGGTGCTGCTGACCTTCCAGATCATCGGCACGCCGTCCAACGCCGCGGTGCAGAAATATCTCAACGCCAAGAAAGTCCCGCAGCTTCTCGCCGCCACCGGCGCGACGCGCTTCACCGATCCGAAGAACTTCCCCTGGACGATGGGCTACAACCCGAATTACCAGACCGAGGGACGGATCTACGCGCGTTACATCCTGCAGAACCATCCCGACGCCAAGATCGGGATCCTGTTCCAGAACGACGACCTCGGCCGCGACTACGTCACCGGGCTCAGGGCCGGCCTCGGCGACAAGGCCGACAAGATGATCGTCGCGGAGGCGTCCTACGAACTCACCGACCCGACCGTCGATTCGCAGATCGTCAAGCTGAAGTCCGCCGGCGCCACGCTGCTGTACAACGCCTCGACACCGCGCTTCGCCGCACAGGCGATCAAGAAGGTCGCCGATCTCGGCTGGAATCCGGTGCACATCCTCGACATCAACGCCAGCCCGGTGTCGGCGACGCTGAAGCCGGCCGGCCTCGACATCTCCAAGGGAATCATCAGCGTCAACTACGGGAAGGATCCCGCCGATCCGCAATGGGCCGACGATCCCGGCGTGAAAAAGTACTTCGCCTTCATGGACAAATACTATCCGGAAGGCGACAAGATGAACACCGTCAACAGCTACGGCTACTCCACGGCAGAGCTGCTGGTCACCATCCTGAAGCAGTGCGGCGACAACCTCACTCGCGACAACGTCATGAAGCAGGCCGCCAGCCTGAAGAACGTCGTCGGCGACCTGTCGCTGCCGGGCATGTCGGTCAACACCTCGCCGACCGATTTCCGCGTCAACAAGCAGCTCCGGATGATGAAGTTCAACGGCGAGCGCTGGGAATTGTTCGGCCCGATCATCGAGGACGACGCCGCGATGTAACGACCCCGATCAGTCGGTAGCTGGAGCGGCCGCCGCCGTCGCGGCGGTCGCGTGCACACCCTGGTACGTCGCCGGGGACCGACCAATTCTGCACAGACAGTATGGCCGAATCGGGATCGAATGCGGGCAGGAGACGGGAGTGAAGGCCGTTGAGTGGAGGCGCTGCCGGCGGCGGCGGATCAGCATGAGAGCAGACCACAACAGCAATCGCTATTTCACCGTCGAACAGCTCGAGGAGCTGGCGGTCGCCAAATACATCGAGGCGGCGCTGACCCCGGCCGGCGAGGAGCGCGACGAACTGCTCGAAGAGGCCAAGCGGTTTGCCAGCCGAGCCAAGATGAAGAGCTGGCTGATGGGCGAGATCGGCGCGGCGCCGCATCGACGCGACTATCATTGACGCCGATCGCCGGCGCCGGAACGGGCTGCGCCCTCACTCCCAGGAGACGGCGCTGACTTCGCGCTGCAGCCGGTCCATCGCGGTCATCACCGCGGCGCCGGCGAATTCGCGGCTGGCTTGGCCCGGGTCGACCGTGGCGACCTTCCAGTTGGCGCCGTTGCTGTCGTCGCTGGGCTGGCAGGCCCGGATCCTGATCGCCTCGACCTTGTCACAATGACGCTGACCGCGGACGTCCTGCAACAGCAGAGCCTCGATCTCCGCCACCGTCCTCAACACCCTGGTCATCGCCCGATCCTTTCCGAACTGCCGGCAACCGCATCCCGCGCCGACAGGGTGTAGCCCGATGGATCGCGGCGGCTCAAGCCTGCGGCGTTTTCGGCAAATTGGGAACCGCGGCTTAACCTTCGCTTTACCGGGCCTTAAACCGGCTCCGCTAGCGTCCGCCGCAACGGTCGGCGTGGACGATGCGATGGCGTGGGGCAGGAAAACAGCCGGCGAAAGGCGAGAGCCGACATTCGGCGCCGGTGAATCGCTCACCGACATGCGCCTGACGCCGCAGGATCGGGTGAATTTGGCCGACGACAAGCCGAAGAAGAAGTCCGCCGGCAAGCCCGGCGGCGGGGCGCGGAGCAAGCGCAAGCCGCGCAAGGGCGTGATCGCGTCGGTGCGCCGGGCGATCGGCCGCGTGGTGTATTGGAGCGCGGTCGCCGGCATCTGGGCGGTGCTGGCGGTGGTCGGCGTCATGGTCTGGGTCGGTGCGCATCTGCCGCCGATCCAGTCGCTGGAAATCCCGAAACGGCCGCCGACCATCACCATCGTGGCCGACGACGGCTCGACCATGGCGGTGCGCGGCGAGCAGGCCGGAACCAATGTGGCGCTGAAGGATCTGCCGCCATATCTGCCGAAAGCGTTCATCGCGATCGAGGACCGAAGATTCTACTCGCATTTCGGCGTCGATCCGCTCGGCATCGGCCGCGCCGCGGTCGCCAACGTGCTGCACCGGGGCGTGGCTCAGGGCGGCTCGACCCTGACGCAGCAGCTCGCCAAGAACCTGTTTCTGACCCAGGACCGCACCCTGACCCGCAAGCTGCAGGAGGTCGAACTGGCGCTGTGGCTGGAGCGCAAGCACTCCAAGGCCGAGATCCTCGAACTGTATCTCAACCGGGTGTATTTCGGCTCCGGTGCCTACGGGGTCGAGGCCGCAGCGCAGAAGTATTTCGGCAAATCGGCCAAGGAGGTCACCCTGGTCGAGGCCGCGATGCTGGCCGGTCTGGTCAAGTCGCCGTCGCGGCTGGCGCCGAACCGCAATCCGGAAGGCGCCGAGAAGCGCGCTCAGATCGTGCTGGCGGCGATGGCGGAAGCCGGCTTCGTCACCGCCAAGCAGGCCCAGGCCGCGATCGCAAATCCGGTCTACACCGTCAAACCGACCGGCGCCGGCACCATCAACTACGTGGCCGACTGGATCGGCGAAGTGCTCGACGATCTGGTCGGGCAGATCGACCAGTCGATCATCGTCGAAACCTCGATCGATCCGAGGCTCCAGTCGGTCGCCGAGGCAGCCATCATCGACGAGCTGGCGGCCAAGAGCGTCAAGTACAAAGTGACGCAAGGCGCGCTGGTGGCGATGACGCCGGACGGCACGGTGCGGGCGATGATCGGCGGGCGGAACTACGCGGACAGCCAGTTCAACCGCGCGGTGACCGCCAAGCGGCAGCCGGGATCTGCGTTCAAGCCGTTCGTCTATCTGACAGCGGTCGAGGCCGGGATGACGCCGGAGACGATTCGACAGGACGCCCCGCTCGACCTCAAGGGCTGGAAGCCGGAGAACTACTCCCACGAATATTTCGGCGCGGTGACGCTGACACAGGCGCTGGCGATGTCGCTGAACACCGTGGCGGTGCGGCTCGGACTCGAGGTCGGGCCGAAGAACGTGGTGCGGACCGCGCACCGGCTCGGCATCGCCTCCAAGCTCGACGCGAACCCGTCGATCGCGCTCGGCACTTCGGAGGTGACGCTCACCGAGCTGGTCGGCGCCTACGCCGCATTCGCCAATGGCGGGTTGCTGGCGTCGCCCCATGTGGTGAAGCGGATCCGCACCGCGCAAGGCAACAAGTTGCTGTACGCCCGCAGCAACGAGACCGCCAGCCGCGTGATGGATCCGCGGGCGGCGGCGATGATGAATGCGATGATGCAGGAGACGCTGCGCTCCGGCACCGCGCAGAAGGCCGATCTGCCCGGCTGGATCGCCGCCGGCAAGACCGGCACCAGCCAGGATTTCCGCGACGCCTGGTTCCTCGGCTACACCGGGACGCTGGTCACCGGGGTCTGGCTCGGGAATGACGACAATTCGCCGACCAGGAAGGCGACCGGCGGCGGATTGCCGGTCGAAGTGTGGACGCGGTTCATGCGCGAAGCGCTGAAAGGCACCACCCCGCAGCCGCTCCCCGGCGGCTGGAGCGGCGGCCCGCTGGTGACGAGCGGCGCCACCGGCGCCGCATCGGGCTCCGGCATCGGCGGTGCCATCGGCGGCTTCCTCAGCGGCGCGGCGCCGACAGGCGGCACTATCGCCCAACCCGGCCCGCGCGGCGAAGCTCAGGTCACCGACATGCCTCCACCACCAGGCGCGGGTCGCATGCCGCCCCCGACGCGCGCCAATGTACGGCCAGAAGCGGACGCGGGACTGGATGGCTGGCTGATGGACCGGCTGTTCGGACGGTAATGGCTCGCACTGATCTGAGCGGTTGGTAGCAAGCCTCAGGATGCGCGGCAGCCCTCACCTCACCCCTTCCCGCAAGCGGGGAGAGGGGAGCGAGTCGCACTCGTCGCGCCGCTGCGGGTCACACAGCGCGCCTCGTCATCCGACGACGGCTCTGTGAGCGTCGACATCTGTGAGGGTGCGACCTCAACCAGCGGGAGACGATCCCCTCTCCGCTTTGCGGGAAGGGTCGGGGAGAGGGCGACGCGTGCAGGCGCGCTCGCAATCAAAGCGTTCAGTCGCTAATGCCGTACCGGTGCAGGTCGTTGCCACAGGTGTCGAGCCAGGTCTTAGCGCGCTCCATCTGCGGGCAGATCCGGCCCACGACCCGCCAGAACCGCGCCGAATGGTTCATCTCCACCAGATGCGCGACTTCATGAGCGGCGAGATAATCGAGCACGTAAGGCGGCGCCAGGATCAGTCGCCACGAGAACGACAGCGAGCCCGCCGAAGTGCACGATCCCCAGCGGCTCGATTGATCGCGCAGCGACAGCCGGGTGACCTTGACGCCCAGTTCCGGGGCGTAGCGATCGCACGCCTTCTGCAGATCCTTGCGCGCCTCGCGCTTCAGAAAATCCAGTACCCGGCGTTCGATGTGCTGCGTTTCGCCGGCGACGCACAGGATCTTCTCGCCGGAGTCGCGCACCTCGGTCCATACCGTCCCGCGGCCGGCGCGGTGCACGATCTTGTGGTCCTGGCCGCGCAACGGCAGCACCGTGCCGGGCAGGAACGGCGCCGCCTTCGGCAGCCGGCCGAGACGCGCCGCGATCCACGCACCATGACGCTGGGCGAATTCCTTGGCGTCGGCGAGCGTCCCGCGCGGCGGCATCGTCAGGATCGCCTCGCGATCGCTCGGATGAATCCGCAAGGTGTATCGTCGGGCCCGGCGGTGACGCCGGATGCGAACGGCAAAGAACTGTGAGCCGTGCCGAACAGGGATCGTCGACGGCTCGGTGGGCCGCCGATAGAGAAGTGCGCGTGCCATGTCTGCAGGTCCAGGAAACAGAAGGTCCCCTGGAATCTGCCATAACCGCCGCCATGGGAAGCGCTCGGCGCAAAAACAAATCATTTGCCCAATATACAGGGCAAAGCGCGTGTCGCACCCCTAAGTGATGGGCCCCGGAACCCGAAAATTCCGCGAATTTTGATTCAAAAGCATGACCTGAGAGGTGACTCAGTCCTCACTACTTGTGGAACCCGTGAATCTAGATTCCCCCAGCGCTCCTGCACCTCTGACGACTCGGCTTGCGCTTGATTCCGCAGCACAAACTCATCATCAGCCGACGCATCATCCACAGCAGACGCCGATCGACGACGCGTACTAATTACTCCGCCGCGCGCGCCGGCACGTCGCTCGCCGCCGAGGCGTGGAAATCGCTGATCCGCGGCACGATCTCGGAGCGGAAACGCGAGCCGTTGAACACGCCGTAGTGACCGACGCCCTTCTGGACGTAGTGAACGCGGCGGTGGTCGGGGATCGAGCTACACAGCCCGTGCGTCGCTTCGGTCTGTCCGAGACCTGAGATGTCGTCGTTCTCGCCCTCGACCGTCATCAGTGCCACGCGAGTGACTTTCGAAGGCTCGACCAGCTTGCCGCGATGGGTCATCTCGCCCTTCGGCAACGCGTGTTTGACGAACACCAGATCGACGGTCTGCAGATAGAACTCCGCCGTCAGGTCCATCACCGCCAGATACTCGTCATAGAATTCGCGGTGTTTGTCGGCGAGATCGCCGTCGCCCTGAACCAGATGGTTGAACAGATTGCGATGGGCGTCCATGTGCCGATCGAGATTCATGCTGATGAAGCCGTTGAGCTGCAGGAATCCCGGATAGACGTCGCGCATGAAGCCGGGGTGCGGGAACGGCACCTTGGTGATGACGTGGTTGCGGAACCAGTCGATCCCCTTCTCGGCGGCCAGATTGTTGACTGCGGTCGGGTTGCGGCGGGTGTCGATCGGGCCGCCCATCAGCGTCATCGACAGCGGCACGAAGGGATCGCCATTGGCTTCCATCACCGACACCGCGGTCAGAACCGGCACCGATGGCTGGCACACCGCCATGACGTGGACGTTGCCGCCCAGCATCTGCAGCATCTCGATGACGTAATCGACATAATCGTCGAGATCGAACCGGCCGGCGGCGACCGGCACCATCCGTGCGTCGGACCAGTCGGTGATGTAGACCTCGTGGGTCGGCAGGAACGCCTCGACAGTGCCGCGCAGCAGCGTCGCGTAGTGACCCGACATCGGGGCCACGATCAGCAGCCGCGGATGCGGATGGCGCAGCGGATGCTCCAGCTTGCGCTCGAAATACAGCAGGCGGCAGAACGGCTTCTCCCACACGCTGTGGATCTCGACCGGAACCCGCATGCCGTTGACTTCAGTGTCGTCCAGCCCCCATTCGGGCTTTCCGTAGCGCCGGGTGGTGCGTTCGAACACTTCGCAGGCAGCAGCCACCGACTTGCCGAACTCGGTGTGGCTCCACGGGTTGAGCGGATTCTTGAACGCGAGCTTGGTCGCATCCGACATCGCCCGCGCCGGATTGAGCGAGGCGTGCGCCATCTCGTAGAACCAGTACATCGGCGTGGTCAGCGCCGGACTGACTTCCGCAGGCATCTCCGGCGGGCGACCAAATTCACCAATGACGACCGGCATCGCGTTGTGTCCTTCGTACCCCGTGCAGCGCAATATACTGGCGGCTGGGTCATGGCGCGTCAATCACAAGATCGAAATATGCGCTCCGCCGCGTAAAAAGTAAGCACGGACGTCCCACAGGCGCGTCCGGGAAACGACCTACTCGCCGCTCTGAATCAGCGAGCCGTGCCGCCGGGCGCTGTTGAGCATCGCCAGAAAGCTGACGAACGCGGCCGCGAACAGCACCACGTTGATCGCCAGCGCCCACAGCATCAGATCGGCGCGGAACTGCTGCTCGATCAGCAACGCCCGCATGCCTTCGAACACGTAGGTCGGCGGCAGCGTCCAGGCGACGAGTTGCAGCCAGTGCGGCAGCACCGAGACCGGATAGTACACGCAGGCGAGCGGCATCACGCCGAACATCAGGCTCCAGACGATGCTCTCGGCGCCGAGACCGTGGCGCAGCACCAGCCCGGAGACGAAGATGCCGAGCGCCCATGCGGTGAAGATCAGGTTGCAGAAGAACGCGCCGAGCGGCAGGCCGAACCCGAACAGGTTGAAGTCGAACAAGATCATCGCCAGCAGCACCATCGGCACCACACCGATCGCGAGCCGGATCAGGCTCATGATCATCAGCGCGATCAGGAACTCGATCGGCTTCAGCGGGCTCATCATCAGGTTGCCAAGATTGCGCGCCCACATCTCTTCCAGGAACGAGATCGAAAATCCGAGCTGGCCGCGGAACAGGATGTCCCATAGGATCACCGCGCCGATCAGCGTGCCGCCGGCGCGGGCGAAGAAGCCGGCGTTCTGCGCCACGTAGCTCTGCAGGAAGCCCCAGGTGATCACCTGCAGCACCGGCCAGTACACCAGCTCGAACAGCCGCGGCCAGGACGACAGCAGCAGGTACCAATAGCGCAGCACCATCGCGCTGATCCGGTGCCAGGCGATGCCGTGACCGAGTTCTAGGCCGGCGATCAAACTCCTCATGATTCAGCATCCCGTGCCCGGCCGCGGGCGACGTCGAGAAACACCTCCTCGAGAGACGCGCGGTTGTAGCGCGCCATGATGGCGGCCGGAGTGTCGTCGTCCTCGATCCGGCCGCGCTTCATAATCACGACCCGGTCGCACATCCGTTCGACTTCGAGCATGTTGTGTGAGGCGAGCAGGATGCTGGCGCCGCGTCGCTTGCGGTAACGTTCCAGGTGCGACCTGATCCAATCCGCGGTGTCGGGATCGAGCGAGGCGGTCGGCTCGTCGAGCAACAACAATTCAGGGCGGTTGATCAGCGCCTTGGCCAGCGCGACGCGGGTCTTCTGGCCGGCCGACAGCTTGCCGGATGCCCGATCGAGAAAGTCGGTCAGATCGAGATCGGCGGCGAGCTCGGCGATTCTGCCCTGCAGATCCGGCACCGCATACAGCCTGCCGAACACCGTGAGGTTCTGCCGCACCGTCAGCCGCGACGGCATATCAACATAGGGGCTCTCGAAATTGATCCGGCCGAGGACGTCGGCGCGCTGCTGCGGCATCGGATGGCCGAGAACGCTGATCCGCCCCGCAGTGGGCAGCACCAGCCCCATGATCATCGCGATCGTCGTGGTCTTGCCGGCGCCGTTGCCGCCGAGCAGCCCGGTGACGCTGCCGCGCGGCACCGCGAACGAGATGTCGTCGACGGCGCGGGCGGTCTTGTAGACCTTGACGAGATGCGAGACCTCGATCGCCGCGGACGCGGACGCTTGCATCGCCGGGACATCCGGCCGGTCGAGGCTGTCGATCACCGTCATGGGCGCCTGTTTGACGATTGCGGGGCGCAAGTGCAAGTGCGGGCCCGACTGGGAGCGCGGGCGCGGCTACGCGAACCTGATACCGGTTGGCCTGAAGAATCCCCATCAAACATCGGACAGATCGAGATCCGGCTGTTCTGCGCCCCGAATCGGAAATGCTCTAAACAGCACGCGAGCCACAGCGTGACCGTGGGCGCGTGGCTGGCGCAATCCGCCGCGGCCGGCCGAATTGTGATCTTCGGTGGCCGACGCTAGTGTCCGGCGCATGTCCGACGATCTGATTTCCGCCGACTTCCGCCATCCGCGCCGTCACGTCCGTCTCGATACCATCCTGCGGCTGCGCTGGCTTGCGGCACTCGGCCAGCTCGCCGCGATCTTCGTGGTTTCGGAAGGGCTCGGATTCGATTTCGCGGTGATGCCGTGCATCGTCATCATCGCGGCGTCCGGGCTGGTCAACCTGGCACTGCAGATCGCCTTCAACCCGATGCAGCGGATGGAGCCGATCTACGCGGCCCTGCTGCTCGCGCTCAATATCTCGGAACTGGCCGGACTGTTGTATTTCACCGGCGGCCTGCAGAATCCGTTCGCCTTCCTGTTCCTCGGGCCGGTGCTGATCAGTGCGACCGCGCTGCCGACGCGCATGACGATCTCGCTCGGGATTTTTGCGACCGGCTGCGCGGCGTTTCTCGGCTACAGCCATTTGCCGTTGCCCTGGGCCGGCGACGAGCCGGTGGCGCTGCCGCAGATCTATCTGGTCGGCGTCTGGCTTTCGATCCTGCTCGCGATCGGCGTCACCAGCCTGTACACATTCCAGGTCACCGAAGAGGCGCGCAAGCTCGCCGACGCGCTGTCCGCCGCCGAATTGGTGCTGGAACGCGAACAGCATCTGACCCAACTCGATGGCCTCGCCGCCGCCGCCGCCCACGAGCTCGGCACCCCGCTGTCGACCATCTTCCTGATCTCACGCGAACTGGAAAAGAGCGCCCCGCCGGAGATGGCCTCCGACCTGCGGACGCTGCGCGAGCAGGCCAAGCGCTGCCGCGAAATCCTCGGCAAGATCGCCCAGCTCTCGTCGGCCGGGGCGCCGTTCGACCGCATGCCGCTGTCTACGCTGATCGAGGAGGCCGTTGCGCCGCATCGCGATTTCGGCATCGCGATCAAGATCCGGCTGGCGCAGCCGGGGGAGCCCGAGCCGGTGGTGATGCGCAATCCCGCGATCCTTTACGGCATCGGCAACATCCTGGAGAACGCGGTGGATTTTGCCCGCACCGCGGTCGAGGTGAACGCCTGGTGGAACGCCGACACCGTGCAGATCGTGATTTCCGACGACGGGCCGGGCATCAAGCCCGACGTTTTGCGCCGGATCGGCGAGCCGTATCTGTCGCGCCGCCGCAGCCCGGACGACCCCAACCGTGAGCGTTCCGGGCTCGGCCTCGGAGTGTTCATCGCCCGCACGCTGCTGGAACGAACCGGCGCCAAGGTCGAGTTTCGCAACAAGACTTTCCCCGACCATGGCGCCATCGTGCAACTGAGCTGGCCCAGGAACCGCTTCGAGATGGTCGAAAATACCGAAAAGGCAGAGGGTTAGGCCGGGGCGCGCGGTCCGGTCGCAGGTCACCTCCCTTGGCAGCACGGCGCCGCCTCCCCATATCTTGATGCACTCGACGAGGAGCCCCGCCGTGAACGTCATTCCCGAACTGACCGACCATACCGATCGCTCGCTGCTGATCGTGGAGGACGACAAGCCGTTTCTCGACCGCTTGGCGCGGGCGATGGAAACCCGCGGTTTTGCCGTCACGGCCTGCGACAGCGTCTCCAGCGGACTTGCCCAGATCGGCAAGGCGGCGCCGGCCTTCGCGGTGGTGGACCTGCGGCTCGGCGACGGCAACGGCCTCGACGTGGTCTCTGCGCTGAAGCGCGAGCGCCCGGATTGCCGCGCCATCGTGCTGACCGGCTACGGCAACATCGCCACGGCGGTGACGGCAGTAAAGATGGGTGCGGTCGACTATCTGTCGAAACCGGCCGACGCCGACGACGTCGTTGCCGCGCTGCTGTCGACCGACAGCGAAAAATCCGAGCCGCCGCCGAACCCGATGTCGGCCGACCGCGTACGCTGGGAGCACATCCAGCGCATCTATGAGATGTGCAACCGCAACGTCTCGGAGACTGCGCGACGCCTCAACATGCACCGCCGCACCCTGCAGCGGATTCTCGCCAAGCGCGCCCCGCGGTAAGCACAGCTCTCCCTTTCGATTATCAGCGCGGTCATTCCGGGGCGTGAACAAAGTTCGCGAACTCGGAATCCGACACGCGAACAATCCGTCGCGAGTCCGGGTTCGCCGCTACGCGGCACCCCGGAATGACGGAACGACTATCCTTCGGAAAATCCCTGCGGGTCGCTGAGGCGGCCGAGGCGCTGGGCGGCGGCAAGCGCGAAGCGCAGCAGCATCAGCTTCCGGGTGGCCGCCGGCAGCTTGTGTTCCGGCGCTTCGCAATGCAGGTGGGCGCCATAGCCGTCGGCCACGATCAGCCCGGTATCGGCCGGAAAAATTTCGCACGGCAGATCCTGGGTGAAGGCGAAGAACAGCCGGTCGCAATGCGCCCGGTAGTCGGGCCATTTGTGATCGGCCCGCAGATCCTCCACCGACGATTTGATCTCCACGATCCAGATCTCGCCGCGCTCGTTCAGCGCCACCAGATCGGCGCGCCGGCCGGACGGCAGCGGCAGTTCGCTGACGCAGGCGAAGCCGAGCGAACGCAGCAGCCGCTGCGTGCCGCGCGCAATGTTCAGCGCGGTCTCCGACTGCCGCAAATCGCGCGGCAGAATCATTTGAACGGCATTCGTTTCCATCGCGTCCAAGTCTAGCCGAAGTCGGAGCAGGTGCCCAAGCGGTCACGCGGTTCCGAGCGCGGCCGCAGAACCGTTGCGGGGGCACCTCGGTCGGGTGCCGCAAGGCGGTGCATTGAGCGTGGGCTTGGCGGGGGCGCCGGAGATCATCACGATGAAACGTATCACCATCACAAGCGCGCTGGCTGTCGCCGCGCTGGCGCTTTCGCTCCCCCTCGCGCCGGCGGCGCATGCACGGCCGACCGTCGAAGTCGCCTTCGTGCTCGACACCACCGGCTCGATGAGCGGCCTGATCGAAGGCGCCAAGCGCAAGATCTGGTCGATCGCCACCGCGATCCTCGACGACAATCCCGACGCCGAAATCCGGATGGGGCTGGTCGCCTATCGGGACATCGGCGACGACTACGTGGTCCGCAGCGTCGATCTCACCACCGACATCCAGGATCTCTACGGTCAACTCCTGCAACTGCAGGCGCGCGGCGGCGGCGACTGGCCGGAGAGCGTCAACGAGGCGCTGGATACCGCGATCAACAAGCTGCAGTGGCGGCAGGGCGGCGACAGCCGCCGCATCGTGTTCGTCGTCGGCGATGCGCCGCCGCACATGGATTACGCGCAGGATACCAAGTATCCCGAGACCCTCGCGGTGGCGCGGCAGAAGGACATCATCGTCAACGCCGTGCAGGCCGGCAGCGCCCGCGATACTGCGCGAGTGTGGCACGAGATCGCCGAGGGCGGCCGCGGCCGTTACATCCCGATTCCGCAGGACGGCGGACAGGTGGTGGTGATCGAGACGCCTTACGACGACGACATCATCATCCTGCAGAAGCAGATCAACGGCACGGTGATCCCCTACGGGCCGGCCCCGCTGCAGCGCCGCACCGAGGAGAAGACCGGGCAGCTCGCCAAGGTGGCTGCCTCGGCACCGGCGGCCGCATCCGACATGGCGAGCTACATCAACAAGCGCGCCCGCAATTCGTCCGAGGCGGTGACCGGCGGCGGCGATCTGGTCAGCGACGTGCTGGCCGGCCGGCAGAAGCTCGACCGGGTCAAAGAGGAGGACCTGCCGCAGGAGTTGCGCGCGCTGCCGGCCGAGCAGCGCGCCGCCCGACTGGAAGCGCAGATGAGCGCGCGCAAGGCGCTCAACGACAGGCTCGCGGCGCTGGTGAAGCAGCGCGACGCCTATCTGGTCGCGCAGCGCGACAAACAGCCGAAGCCGGCCTCCTCGTTCGACCGCGAGGTCGAAGCGACCCTGAAGGCGCAGTTGAAACGGTAGCGCCGACAACATCCGCGAGGGCGAACAGCGCTTTGACTCGTCCTCGCGGACGCGGCATTGTCAGGTCATGAATACCCAGACCGAGAGCAAGGCGAAAGCCGGCGCCGCGATCATTCCCGTCACGCCGTTTCAGCAGAACTGCACGCTGCTGTGGTGCGACACCACCCGCAAGGCGGTGGTGGTCGACCCCGGCGGCGACGTCCCGGAGATCCTGGCCGCGATCGAAAACACCAAAGTCGCGGTCGAGGCGATCTGGCTGACCCACGGCCATATCGATCATGTCGGTGGCGCCGCAGACCTGCGCGACGCCCTCAAGGTCGAGATCATCGGGCCGCACCGCGACGATCAGTTTCTGCTCGACAACGTCGTCAACTCCGGCCGCAGCTTCGGTATCGGCGGCGTGCGCGACGTCACCCCCGACCGCTGGCTCGACGACGGCGACAGCGTCCGCGTCGGCGAGCTGACCTTCCAGATCTTGCACTGCCCGGGTCACTCGCCGGGCAGCGTGGTGTTCTTCAGCGAGGCGATGCGGTTCGCGCTGGTCGGCGACGTGCTGTTCGCCGGCTCGGTCGGCCGCACCGACCTGCCCGGCGGCAGCCACGCCACGCTGATCGACTCGATCACCCGGAAGCTGCTGCCGCTCGGCGATGACATCGGCTTCATCTGCGGGCACGGCCCCGGCTCCAGCTTCGGTCAGGAGCGGCTCACCAACCCGTTCCTGACCGGCGAAGCCTGACCGCGCCTCCGCCTCACCTGCTCCGCCTTCGATCACCTGCCGGACCGCACGCCGCTCGGCGATGTGCCGCTCACCCATGGGCGGGCGGTGTCCTGATCATTGCATTGAACCAATTGCTCTCTGATGCGTCCAATTTTCGGACAATACCTCGGAATCCTACGAGTGACATCTGGTTCCCTCGTTCTGATACCAGGATCGGCCGCGTAATGTGTGGGACCGGAGGCGTGATCAGAGATGACAGTCGAGCTTCTCAACGAACCTCTCTCCCGTTACCCCGCATTCGACACCACTGATCCCGAAGAACTGAGACAGGCCCTGCAGGCCGTCTATGGAGCCCGGCTGGTGGACGCCCCGGCGGCGGCCGATTTTCAGGTTCGCAGCAACTTCGTTCAGCTCGAAGACGTCGCGCTCGGCTTCGGGGTCGGGATCGGCGCGATCACCGTGGAATTCCCTGAAGGCGAATGCGCGCGGCTGCAGATCGCGCTGGCCGGCCAGTTCGTCACCCGCAGCGGCGGATCGACCACCGCGATCAATGCCAGGCAGTCGGGCATCATCTCGCCGGGGCGGAGCGCCCGGACCGAGTATGGGCAGACCTACAAGTTCAGCCTGCTGCGCGTGCAGAGCAGCGCGCTCGAGCGCAAGCTGGGCTCGCTGCTCGGCTGCAAGCCGAAAGCCGCGCTGGAGTTCGAGCCGGCGGCGAACAACGAGGCGCCGCAGGTGGTCAATCTGCGGCGGCTGCTGTGTTTCCTGGCCAATCAGCTCAATTGCAGCCCGCTGCCGCACGTGGTGCTGGCGGAGCTGCAGGAGGCGATCACGCTGTTGTTTCTCAACGCTTTCCGGCACAATTACAGCCGGCAGCTCGAGCGGGAATCGCACGGCATCGCGCCCAAGCACGTCCGGCAGGTCGAGGAATACATCGAGGCCAACTGGATGCGGCCGATCACCATCGAGAAACTGACGGCGCTCACCGGGATCAGCTCGCGGGGCATCTTCAAGGCGTTCCAGCGCAGCCGCGGCTACTCGCCGATGGCCTTCGCCAAGCGGGTTCGGCTGCAGCACGCCCATAATCTGCTGGCTGATGGTGCGGCCCCGACCACCGTGACGGCGGCGGCGCTGTCCTGCGGCTTCTCCAACCTGGGGCATTTCGCCCGGGACTATCGCGACATGTTCGGCGAGAAGCCGTCCGAGACGCTGCAACGCTCACGGCCCTGAGCCGACGGAGAACGGGCCGCCCCGTTGCCGGGACGGCCCGTCGTTCAGACCGGGACGGCCGAGGCCGATCGGTTACTCGATGATTTCCACGACCTTGCGGGTGCGCGGGTCGACCAGCACGGTCCGGTCGTTGACCACGGTGTAGCGATACTCGCTGGCCCGGCCGAAGCGATCCGGCACCTCGTAATAGGTCACGCCGTCGGACGGCAGCACCACGCCGACGCGAACCTCGTCGCGGTAGCGGTACGACGGATGGCGCTGCTCGACGACGTAGTGACGGAACTGCGGTCGGTCATCGACACCCAGGATGCCGGCTACGCCGCCGACAACGCCGCCGATCGTGCCGCCGACGACCGCTCCGACCGGTCCGGCCGCACGCTCCCCATCCCGCGCCCCGCGTTCGATCCCGCCGGGAACGCCCTGGGCGTTGGCAACGGCGGGCGCGGCGAGCGCCAGGACGACGATGGCGGTTCCAGCGAAGCGATTGATCATGGTCAGACTCCCGTGTGATGAAAGGTGGTCTGACAAAGCCGAATTCGGCGATCTGTTCCGTACTCCGCTGCACCGAGGCTTGCTGATGATCCTTGCAGGACGCCGGCGGAACCGGATGCCTACTTCATCAATCCAGCAGCCGTGAGGGCGCGTGTGATCACCGCGCCGACGTCCAGCCCGCGCTTGCCGGAGCGGGATTCGGCGGAGGCTCCCTCCTGGCCGGACTTGGGAGCGGCGCCGTGAGTTGCGTCCGCGGCGCGTCTCGACACCGCAGTGTGGTGGGCCGACCGCGGCTGGTAAACCCGGCCAGTCAGGCCGAAGAACTGCGCGATGTGATAGGACGACGAGATCCCGACATCGAGCAGATAAGCACCGGCGACGCCGTAGCGCTGCTCGCCGGCGCCGGCACCGAGCGGCGTGCCGTGCGCCATCCCGGTGATCGTGTAGGATTCCACCACGGTTTCACCGCTCGAATTCCGCCACACCTGGCGTGGATAGCCGTCGACCCTGTTTTGCGCCATCGGCGCCTCTGGCAGGCCGTGCAGGTCTAACCATTGCCGCACCAGCGCATCGGCGTTCGCCGGATCGACGGTCCGGTCCGCATCGCCGTGCCACACCGCCAGCTTCGGCCATGGCCCCTTGGGGGCGGTCGCACCGCGCACGAGGTCGCCGAGCTGACGGCCGGTGCGTGGCGACGCGTGGCGCATTTCCTTGAGCGCCTGCCGCACATTCAGCGCGACGCCATAGGGCAGTCCGGCGATCACGGCGCCGCCTGCAAACACCTCAGGATAGCTGGCGAGCAGTGCCGCCGTCATCGCCCCGCCGGCCGACAGGCCGGTAGCGAAGATCCGAGCGCGGTCGATGGAGTGGTGGTCCACCATGTGCGCGACCATCTGCCGGATCGAGGCGACCTCGCCGCTGCCGCGATGGATGTCATCGGGCGCGAACCAGTTGAAGCAGGTGTTGGGGTTGTTGGCGCGGGTCTGCTCCGGCAGCAGCAGCGCGAAGCCATAGCGCTGCGCCAGCGTGCACCAGCCGGCACCGATCTCGTAGCCGGCGGCATTCTGCGTGCAGCCGTGCAGAACGACCACCAGCGGCATTCTCTGCGGGATCCCATCCGGCACGAACGAGAACATCCGCAGAGCGCCCGGGTTGGGACCGAACCCGGCAGTCTCGGTCAGGCGACTGTCGGCGGGGCCTTCGTTGTGGCCCAAGCCGTTGAAAGCGTGCATTTTTCGGAGCTGCCCGAGGAAATCGATTTGATCTTTCAGTGACACGGTCGCTCCTGGTCTGGGCCCCTGCCCGCACCCGGCATATAATTGCTGCATCGCAATATGGTAGGTCCGGACCGCTGCGCAGCGTGCGGGTCTGGCAGATGCGGTCGTCAACGCCGACCCGCAATGGCGGTACAGCGACCAAGGTCGATTTGACAAACCCCGACGAAACCCCGAGCACAAAGCGAAAAATCGAGCAGTGGCGCGGCGGAGTGCTGGTCACGACGGCACAGGCGCGGAACAGACCCGATGTATGATGTGTTCAAATTCCTCCATGTTGTCGGCGTAGTCGTGCTGGTCGGCAACGTCACCATCACCGCCTTCTGGAAAGCGTTCTCCGACATGACCCGCGATCCGAAGATCGTAGCGCACGCGCAGCGGGGCGTCACGGTGTCGGACTTCATCTTCACACTGACCGGTATTGCGCTGATCATCATCGGCGGCTACGGGGCCGCGCTGATCAAGGACATTCCACTGTTCGGCTCGTTCTGGCTGGTGGCGGGGCAGATCCTGTTCGTGATCTCCGGGCTGATGTGGCTCGGCATTTTGATACCACTACAAATCCGGCAGGCACGTCTTGCCCGCAGCTTCGCCGAGAGCAGCGAGATCCCGGCACAATACTGGCGCGACGCCAAGACCTGGCTGATCTGGGGCATCATCGCCACCGTCCCGCTGGTCGCGGCGGTGTTCGTGATGGTCTACAAGATCTGATCGGGCACTACGCGACCCGTGCGGTCGGCTTTCCGGGCAGTCCCCATTCCGTAACCCGCATTTCGAGGTCGCGGAAATTCTGGTGCAACTGTTCCATCGCAAAGCCGAGCGCGAAGAACCGCTCGGCCTGATCGCCCGGCAACGCTCGGATCAGACCGTCGCGTCGCACCGCCGCGACCTCGGCCGCATAAGCGGCCAGCGCCTGTTCCATCGGCCCGAGCGGCGGCGGGGCGTGGCGACCACGCAGCGCCGCAGCGCAAGCGGACAGATGCGACGTTGCTGCGCCCCGCAGCGCGTCGACGGTGCCGCCGAGCCGGTCCTGCAGCGTCGGCGGCAACGGCGCGGTGACGGCGCGACCGACCATCACCAGATCATGGCGCAGCCGCAGCAGGGTGCGCACCAGCGGCGCAACATCGGGGCCGCGCGACAGCCCGGCGTTGCGCTCGCGCTGCGCCTCGGCGCCGATCTCCGCCAGCGTCACCAGCGAGGCACCGATGCCGTCCTGAAGCCGGTGCAGCGCGTCGTTGTCGAGTCCCTTCGTCAAGCCGGCGAGCAGCGCACCGAGCGCGTCCGCCATCAATTCGAGCGAGCGCGCCGCCGCAGCCAGCGCCAGCCCCTGCGCCCGCGACGGCAGCACCACGAACGATACCGCCAGCCCAACCGCCGCCCCGACCGCGACTTCGAGCACACGATCGATCGCCGACGCCAGCGGCTCGACCTTGGTGATGGTCGGAACCAGCAGCACGATGATCGCCGTGACGGTGGCAACGTTGAGGCTGGGCTTGATCGCGGCGAGCAGCGCCAGCGGCGCAACCGCCAGCGCCAGCGCACCCAGCAGCGCCAGTTCGCTGTGATGCGGCACGAAAATGGTGATGGCGCCGCCGTAGATCGCCCCGCCGATAGTGCCGACGAAATAGTCTCCCGCCATTTTCAACGACCTTCCGACGCTGGTCTGCGTCACGATGATCGCGGTGAGAACGGCCCATAGCGGCAGATGCAAATGGAGACTCTGGGCGAAGCCGAGCGCCAGCAGCGCCGCGAGCGTGATCCGCAGTGCCAGCCCCCAATGCGGCCGGCGCGGTTTCCATTGCGAGAGTAAGCGTGTCCTGAGGAATGTCATCGGCGGCCGCAATCGTTGAGGTTGCACCGTCTGGCGCGGAATCGTCGGCGTCAGAGAGCACGGCGCTGCGAACCGCGCAAATCCGCATCGATGCGGGTGGGGCCTGCGGCAGCGCGGCTTGAACCGTGTGCGCGCTCCGCCTAACGTGCGGCGCAAAAGAGGGAGCCCTAATGGCCAACGAAACCGCCACGCTCGCCGGCTACGTCGCCGCGCTGCAATTCACCGACATTCCGCAGGACGTGCTGGCGCGCGCCAAGCTCTTGACGCTCGACTTCCTCGGCAGCGCGATCCGCGCCCGGCGCGAGGCCGAATCGACACCGGCGATCCTGCAGACGCTGCAGGCGCTGTCGCTCGATGCGGTTGGCGAAGCCACGGTGTTCGGCGACGACAAGCGCTGGACGCCGGCAGTGGCGGCACTGCTCAACGGCGCGCTCGGTCACTCGCTCGATTTCGACGACACTCACGCGGATTCGTCACTGCATCCATCCGCGCCGGTGGTGCCGGCCGCCTTCGCGGTCGGCGAACTGGTCGGCGCCTCGGGCCGCGACGTGCTGACTGCGATCGTCGCCGGTTATGAAGTGTGCTGCCGGCTCGGCAACGCGCTCGATCCGACCTCGCACTACGCGCGCGGCTTCCACCCGACCGCAACCGCCGGCACCTACGGCGCCGCAGCGGCCGCTGCCAAACTGTTCGGCCTGTCGCAGGACCAGATCGTCGCAGCGTTCGGCGTCTCCGGCAGCCAGGCCGCGGGCTCTCTGCAATTCCTGGTCAACGGTGCGTGGAATAAGCGCTATCAGGTCGGCGCTGCCGCGATGAACGGCGTGATCGCCGCGACGCTGGCCAACAACGGCTTCGTCGGTTCGACCGAGTCGGTCGAAGGCATTCATGGCCTGTTGGTCGGCTACACCGACACCCCGCATCACGACAAAGCGGTCGCCGACCTCGGCAAGGTCTACGAGACCATGAAGATCGGCGTGAAGCCGTATCCGAGCTGCCGCTACACCCACGCTGCGATCGACGCGCTGATCGCGATGCGCCGCGAGCACAATCTGACACCGGCGCAGATCAAGCGGGTCGAGGTCGGGCTGCATCAGAACGGCATTACGCTGACCGGCGATGCATCGACCAAGCGGCATCCGCGCTCGATCGTCGGCGGCCAGTTCTCGATGTTCTTCACCGGCGGACTGGCACTGGAGCAGGGCAGCTTCGGCTGGGACGACTACACCCGGCTGGGAGATCCGGCGATCGATGCGCTCGCGGACAAGTTCGACGTGGTGCGCGACGAACGGCTCGAAGGCAAAACCCATCCGTTCGGCGCCCGCGTTTCGATCACCACCGAGGACGGCGTGCACGAGCGGATCTACGCCGATCCGTCCGGCGAGCCGAACTCGTTCCCGAGCGACCAGGCGATGGCGCAGAAATTCTTACAACTCGCCAGCCCGGTGCTGGACGGCCGGGCGCAGAGCTTTGCCGATGCGGTGCTGACGCTGGAGCGTTTCGCCAAGGTGAGCGAGGTCACCGCACTCGGGCGCTGACCGGGACGATCTGCGGTATTGACATACTTGCAATCTGACGTAGCAGATGAGCCGATCTTCTCCAGAAACGGGGCGACCGATGCAACGCTTCGTCTGCGAACAGAACATTGCTCATTTCCAGCGCCTGCTGGAGACCGCAGAGGACGACAAGCTGCGCCGCACGCTGCTCGGCCTGTTGTCGTCCGCCAAGCGCGAGCTGGCGCTGCTGAATTCACAGATTTCCGGCGCCGATCTGTCACCGCTGGGGTATCGCAAGCCGGCCGGCGATATCGCAGCGGCGCTTGCGCGGCTTCGAGCCAGCTTCGACGCATCCGATCATCCCTGCCTGCTGATCGACCCCGGCCCCGGCCTAAAGATCTTCGACATCAACGACGCCTATGCGCGCGCAACCTTCACGACGCGCGACACCGTCGTCGGCATGTCGTTGTTCGAGATCTTTCCGGACAATCCGGCCATCGTGACGGCCGATGGTGTCAGCAACCTCTACGAATCGCTGCGGACCGTGGTTGAGACCGGCCAGCCGCACGCCCTCGCGGTGCAGCGCTACGACGTTCGCAACGCCGACGGGGTGTTCGTCGAACGCTATTGGCAATCGATCAGCACGCCAGTGCAGGATCTCGACGGCCGCCTGATCTGCCTGCTGCACACCATCGAAGACGTCACCGCCGAAGTGCTGGCGGATTGACGCACCCGCGTCAGTGCACCTTAGGCGCGCACCGCACCATTCAAATACCTTTCGGCGACCCTCGGCCCCGGTCACGAAGCCGTGGAGAAACCATCCGCCCGCTCGTGCGTCTGGAAGGCGTCGCCTGGAACGTCTATGGTTCCAAAATACCGCACGCCGCGCGGGCACGCAAAGCAGCCGGTTTCCAAAAGCCTGGGGATGAGCGATGCCGACAGCCACCGTAGACCGCGCCTCGGAGTTTCTCGGCGGCCTGTTCAACAGCTTGACCGAGCGCGGCCGCAGCCTGTTCGGCCGGGCCGGCACTCAGCCGATGACCAGAGACGAGCTGATCGGGCTCGGCGAGACGCTGCTGTCCCGGCGCGGTGAAGCCTCCGGAGTCGCACTGGCGGCGTCGCTACTGGACGGCTACGAGGCTGCCGCCGAGGACGACAGGCTGGCGTTTCTCGATGCGCTCGCCGAACAGTTCGGGCCCGACCTCGCCGAACTCAACGCCGCGATCGAGGCGTTCCGCGCCGACCCCACGTCGGAGGCCACCGGCGAACTGATGCACGCCGCCGAACCGCGCCGGCAGGAGCTGATCCGCCGCCTCAACCATGCGCCGGGCGGCACCGCCGCGCTGGTGAAGATGCGCGAAGCGGTGCTGTCGCATCTGCGCGACCACCCTCAGCTTCGCCACGTCGACGACGATTTCGTGCATCTGTTCACCTCGTGGTTCAACCGGGGCTTCCTCGTGCTGCAGCGGATCGACTGGACCACGCCGGCCAATATTCTGGAAAAAATCATCCGCTACGAGCAAGTCCACACCATCCACGATTGGGACGATCTGCGCGCACGGCTGGCGCCTCCCGACCGGCGTTGCTACGGCTTCTTCCATCCGCGACTGATCGACGAGCCTCTGATCTTCGTCGAGGTCGCGCTGACCGAGGACAGTCCGGCCGCGATCGCACCGCTGCTCGATCTCGACCGCGAGCCGATGCCGGCCAGCGACGCCACCACTGCGGTTTTCTACTCGATCTCCAACACCCAACGAGGTCTCGCCGGGATCTCGTTCGGCAATTTCCTGATCAAGCAGGTGGTCGAGGAGATCAAACGCGAACTGCCGAATGTGCAGACCTTCGTGACGCTGTCGCCGGTGCCGGGCTTCGCCAAATGGCTGAAACGCGAGCGCGACAATCCGGACTCGGCGCTGCTCGATCCCTCCGCCCGCGACGCGCTCGAAGTGCTCGAAACCGAGAACTGGTTCGACGATGCGGACACCGCCGATCGGC
>NZ_QPFS01000260.1:0-730 GCF_010906995.1 Rhodopseudomonas sp. WA056
ATCTGCCGTTGAAGGCGAAAGCCGTCGAATACGTGAAGGTCTGCTCGATCTACGGCGCCGGCTTCTACTACATCCCGGGCACCGACACCTGCATCAAGCTCGGCGGCTATCTGCGCGCCGACGTGACGATCGGTGGCGGCGGCGGCTATAACATGCCGGCGTGGAACGGCAATTCCGGCCAGAAGAACCGGCTTACCAACGACTACATCTTCCGGTCTCGCCAGGACATCAACATCGATACCCGCACCGCGACCGAGTACGGCGTGGTCCGCACCTTCTTCGATGCGACCTTCAACTGGACCACCGGCAGCGATACGATCGCCAACGGTTCGCTCGGCGTGTACTACGCGTTCATCCAGTTCGCCGGCTTCACCTTCGGTAAGGCGGTGTCGCAGTTCGATACGCCGTGGACCGGCTATCCGGGCAACAACACCTCGTTCCTGCTCGGCGGCTACGACGACGTCACCGGCATCAACCAGGTTTCGTACACCGCGGAATTCGGCAACGGCGTGTCGGCCTCGATCTCGCTCGAAGATCAGTCGTCCTACCTGCAGTCGGCGCTGTACAACACCTCCGGCGCCTCGACCTTCCTGGCCTACGGCACCAACTCCTACGCCGGCACCTCGATCCCCGACATCGTCGGCAAGATCCGCGTCGATCAGGCCTGGGGTCTGTTCCAGGTTTCGGCCGCCGCGCATCAGGTTCGCGCCAGCTACTACAACACCGCGCT
>NZ_QPFS01000261.1:0-702 GCF_010906995.1 Rhodopseudomonas sp. WA056
AGAGACAGGGACCGGCGTGTGGGCGGTGGCGGCGGCCGCGATCGCGGCGAGCAGCGTCGCCATGAAGCGCGTATCGTGGAATTTCTCGATCAGAAAATCGACCATGGATCGCCCTCAGAAGTCGAAATTGATCATCTTCTTCATCACGAAGATGCCTGCCGACATCCACAGCGCGGAGCCTGCGAGCAGAAGCCGCCCGGTGGGATGCGTCCACAGTAACGAGATGTAGTCGGGGGTGGTCAGGTAAACCAGCAGCATCACGATCAGCGGCAGCGCCCCGATGATCGTCGCCGAGGCTTTGGCCTCCATCGACATCGCCTGGATCTTCTCGGCCATCTTTTTGCGATCGCGCAGCACCTTGGAAAGGTTGCTGAGTGCTTCCGAGAGGTTGCCGCCCGACTTCTGCTGGATCGCGATCACGATGCCGAAGAAATTGGCTTCGGGCAGTGGCATTCGCTCGTACAGCCGGGCGCAGGCGTCGGCGAGCGGCATGCCGATCGCCTGCGTCTCGATGATCGCGTTGAATTCGCTGCGGAGCGGCTCCGGCGCGTCGGCGGCGACCACCTTGATCGAATCGAACAGCGGCAATCCCGCCTTGATGCCGCGGACGATGACGTCGACCGCGTCGGGGAGGGCTGCGAGAAATTTCTTTTCGCGGCGCCGTTTGAGGAAGCCCAGTGTCCAGCGCGGCAGGCCGAAGCC
>NZ_QPFS01000262.1:0-683 GCF_010906995.1 Rhodopseudomonas sp. WA056
ATATCGTGCGCATTTGATCGGCGTGCTCACCAAGCGTGCGGTCGACGCCGCCAACGGCAAGGCGTGAGCCTGCAACCGGATCGGCCATGACCGCAACCGCGCCTCCCGCCTCCGTCGACGCCACGCTCGAATTGCTGACGAGCCGCGGCTATCTCGCCGAGCGGTCGCTGGCGACGGTGGTGTTTCTGGCGCTGCGGATGGGCCGGCCGTTGTTTCTCGAAGGCGAGGCCGGCGTCGGCAAGACCGAGATCGCCAAGGTGCTGTCGGCCGCGCTCGGCCGCCGGCTGATCCGGCTGCAGTGCTACGAGGGGCTCGACGTCGCATCCGCGGTGTACGAGTGGAATTCGTCGGCGCAGATGATCGCGATCCGGCTGGCCGAGGCCGCCGGCGACACCGACCGCGACCAACTCTCCAGCGACATCTTCTCCGAGCGATTCCTGATCAAGCGTCCGCTGCTGCAGGCGCTGGAGCCGGACACGGCAGGGGCGCCCGTGCTGCTGATCGACGAGCTCGACCGCGCCGACGAGGCGTTCGAGGCTTACTTGCTCGAAGTGCTCAGCGACTTCCAGGTCACCATTCCGGAGTTCGGCACCATCAAGGCGCCGACGCCGCCGATCGTGATCGTCACGTCGAACCGCACCCGCGAAATCCACGACGCGCTGAAGCGGCGCTGCCTGTATCAC
>NZ_QPFS01000263.1:0-676 GCF_010906995.1 Rhodopseudomonas sp. WA056
GCTCGATCCTGGCGATCTTCCAGGGCCGCATCCTCAAGACCACCATCCTGGCCTCGCTGGTCGCGACCGGCTGCCAAGGCGGTTACTACGCGATCACCTTCTGGGTGCCGCGCTTCCTCACCACCGAGCGCAAGCTGTCGATCGTCGGCTCGACCGGCTATCTGGCGACGCTGATTATCGGTTCGTTCGTCGGCTATCTGGTCGGGGCCTGGTTTGCCGATCGGTTCGGCCGCCGCAGCCTGTTCCTGACGTTCTCGCTGGGCGCGATGGTGGTGGTGCTGGCCTATACGCAGCTTCCGCTATCCAACGAAATGCTCTGGGTGCTCGGTTTCCCGCTCGGCTTCTTCGCCTCGGGCTACTTCTCGGGCATGGGCGCGTTCCTGACCGAACTGTTCCCGACCAGCCTGCGCGGCTCGGGGCAGGGCTTCTGCTACAATTTCGGCCGCGGCGTCGGCGCGCTGTTTCCGTTCCTGGTCGGCTATCTGTCGCAGGTCACCACGCTCGCCAACGCGATCTGCCTGTTCGCGGTGTTCGCCTATGTGCTGTTCTTCGCCGCCGCCTATGCGCTGCCGGAGACGCGCGGCAGGGTGCTGAGCGCCGATGAGTAAGGCTGATCGATCCAAGGATGCGGCTCCGGCGTGCCCGGGGCCGGATCCGGCACCGCGCCGGCCGACCC
>NZ_QPFS01000264.1:0-647 GCF_010906995.1 Rhodopseudomonas sp. WA056
GTCGTCGATCCTCGGCATCCGCTAAAAGCCCCGGCGGGCATCGTCATCACCGTCGCCCCAGCTTGTTCGCCCTCCCGAAGCGCAGCATAATCACGCCATGAAGAAAAAGCCGTTCCGCCTCACCCCGTACCAGGTGCAGTTTCTGTTGATCGTCGGTTTCGCGACGGTCGAGAGTTCGATGGCGAGATAACGCAGGTACAGCGCGTAGCCGACCGTGGCGCTGGCCTGCGACGCCGGGCTGCGCTCGATGCTGTGCAAGTCCCGAATGCTGATGACCTATCTGTTTCAGAATTCGGTGTTCGGCATCGCCGCGCTGGTGATCGCCACCCTGCATTTCATCAGGCCGTCGATCGTGCTTCTCACCGGCGGGCTGATCTGCGCCGGCTTCGGCATCGTGCTCTACAATGTGGCGCTGTCCGGGACCGCAATCGGCCTGCTCATGCTGGGGTTTTCGCGACCCGCGCCCGCCACAGCGTGAGCGCCAGCAGCGCGTAGACCGCACAGGTCCACAGCGACTGCCAGTTCTTCGGCCCCTCGTTGAAAACAATATAGAGCGCGCAGGCCGCGAACAGGCCGGCAAACGAGGCCTCGGCGATCGGCCGCGGCCCCTGCTGCGGGCGGTTCAGCGCCATCAGCAAGAACAGCGG
>NZ_QPFS01000265.1:0-643 GCF_010906995.1 Rhodopseudomonas sp. WA056
TGCTTGATCGCCGGCAGGCCCTCGCGTGTCGCCGGCACCTTGATCATCAGGTTTGCGCGATCCACCGCACGCCACAGCCGCTCGGCTTCCGCCAGCGTGCCCTTGGTGTCGAGTGCGAGATAGGGCGAGACTTCGAGGCTGACGAAGCCGTCGCGGCGTTCGAGCTTGTCGTACACCGGCCGCAGCACGTCGGCAGCGTGCTCGATGTCTTCGACCGCGAGCGCTTCGTACAGATCACCGACCGAGCGGTCGCCCTGCTTCAGCGCTTCGCCGATCGCGCCGTCGTATTCGTCGGTGGCACCGATCGCCTTTTCGAAGATCGAGGGATTGGATGTGACACCCTTCACCCCGTCGGTCTCGATCAGTTTCTTCAGGTCGCCCTTGGCGATAAAGCCGCGGGCCAGGAAGTCCAGCCAGATCGCCTGGCCGTGTTTTTCGAGCGCTTTGACGGGATTCATGGTGCCTTGTCTTGCTGGTTCGGTGCGATGACGGCCTCGCCCGCATTTCCGTCCGGGGATCGAGGCTTGTCAACACGTCCTGACCGGCGCCTTGCACGCCGGCCGATTACCGCCCAATGACCGATATGACGTTTAAACCGGCAAACGGTTCCATGATGCCAGCCTATCGCAAGGATGTGATACTG
>NZ_QPFS01000266.1:0-611 GCF_010906995.1 Rhodopseudomonas sp. WA056
GGGGGGGGGGGGGGGGGGGGGGGGGGGGGGGGGCGGGGGGTGCGGGCGGCGGGGGGGGCGGGACCTGCGCAGGGGGCGGGGCCGAGGGCGGAGGCGTCAGTGCGACGCCCTCCGGCGCAATCATCGCCCAGCCATAGGCCTTCAGCTTTCCACCGCCCAGCGGCAGCAGCATCGTGCCGAACAACGGCGAGGTGTTCGCAAGCGCCGCCCGATACGGCGGCGGCAGCACGTCGGTTCGGGCGAACTCGTCGGTGCTCCAGACCACCAGCGTTCCGGACTGCTTCAGCCGTTGCGGCGTGATCCACGGGCTCTTGGCTGGATCGGCGTCGATGAACACCGATGGCCGCGGGGACGCATAGGCAGCCACGAAACCGGCCTCGCTGGTGCTGCCGGTAACGATATCGAGGGGCCGCGTCGTCCGGCTCTTCCAGACCGACTGCATCGCGTTGGACAGGGCCTGGGCCGGGTACAGCTCGGTCGGCACCGGACCGCTGCCGTAGGCGCGCGAATACGTCGAGGTCGCGTAGCCGATCGGCACCCCGAACAGCACCAGAAGCCAAGCCGCCACCGCCAGCCGCGGTGCCCCGATCGTGGCCCGCGCCGGCAGCAGC
>NZ_QPFS01000267.1:0-588 GCF_010906995.1 Rhodopseudomonas sp. WA056
CGGACGCGGTGTTCATCGGTGGCGGCGCTAGCCGCCCGGGCGTGATGGATACGGTGTGGCAGGCGCTACCCGCTGGCGGCCGGCTGGTGGTGAATGCGGTGACGCTGGAGACCGAGGCGCTGCTGATCGACTGGCATCATCGCCACGGCGGCGAGCTGCTGCGGCTCGGCGTCGAGCGCGCCGCGCCGGTCGGCGGCCTCACCGGATGGCGCGCGGCGATGCCGGTGGTGCAATGGAGCGTCCGCAAATGACCGCCGTCGTGATCGGCATCGGCTTCCGCGCCGCCGCCCCCGCATCGGCGATCATCGACGTGATCGAGACTGCGCGCCGCGCCGCCAATCCGCATCAGCCGTCAGCGCTGGCGACCGCTGCCGACAAGGCCGCTCACAGCAGCCTGCGCGAGGCCGCAACCACCACCGCTCTCCCCATCTTGCCGATCGATGCGACTGCGCTCGAACAAGCCACCGCGCGTATCACGACGTCGTCTGCCGTGGTCGCACATCACCGCGGTGTCGGCAGCGTCTGCGAGGCCGCGGCGCTCGCCGCCCCCGGACCGACGGCGCGGCCGATCGTCTCCCGGTTGATTTC
>NZ_QPFS01000268.1:0-460 GCF_010906995.1 Rhodopseudomonas sp. WA056
GGCGAACTCGACGATTAGCCCGGCGACATCCTGCGGGCGTTCCTCATGGGCGAGATGGCCGAGCCCGGGCATGATTACGGTGCGGGCGCCGGGGACCATCGTCTTCACTCGCTCGGCGTCGCTCGACGCGATGGTCCTGTCGTTGCTGCCGGCGATCAGCAGCAGGCGCGGCGCGAGCTGCGGCAGCTCGGCGGCCAGCCGCTCCAGCCGCCATCCCGCCATCATGGTCAGCGCCGCCGCGACATGACCCGGACTGCACACCAGCCGGCGATACAGCTCGACGCCCTGCGGATCGAGCGTCGACCCAGTGTCGGCGATCATCCGTTCCACCATGCCCTGCGTCCGGGCGAACCGCGCCACCAGGCGCGGCACCATCGCGCTTGCCGCCAGCAGCCGCGCCAGCGGCAGCCTCCAGCGCCCGGCGCGCCCGCCGATCGGCACCCGCCCGCCGTTGAGGCCG
>NZ_QPFS01000269.1:0-459 GCF_010906995.1 Rhodopseudomonas sp. WA056
GGTGGATAAGAGACAGTTATCAGACCGTGCGGCTGTCGCTGAAGGGGCACCCGATGGAATTCCTCCGCGCGCTGTTTGCCGCCGAGCGGGTGGTGACCTGCCGCGAGGTGTCGGACACGCGGCGCAACGGCCGGCGCGTGCGCTGCGCCGGCGTCGTGCTGGTGCGGCAGCGGCCGGGCAGCGCCAATGGCGTGATCTTCATGACCATCGAAGACGAGACCGGCATCGCCAACATCGTGGTGTGGCCGGCGGTGATGGAGAAGTTTCGCAAGGAAGTGATGGGCGCCCGGCTGATCCTGGTCGAAGGCAAGATCCAAGCGAGCCCGGAGGGCGTGGTGCATCTGGTCGCCGATCGGCTGATCGACCGCAGCCACGAGATGGCTCGGTTGTCCGAAGGCCTCGCCCGCCCGGCGCTGCCGGACGGCGCCGACCTCTACGAACAACCTGTCTCTTATACAC